>JAFAWJ010001011.1 GCA_019242065.1 Chloroflexota bacterium | reverse complement strand
CGTACGGGGCCCCACAGCGAGAAGCGTGTCGTCGCGCTCTGCGTGTCGGCGCGGATCAGCGACTGGGAGGCCAGGCGTTCGAGCAGGTACGGGATCTCCGCCGCCTGCAAGCCGTCGCCGGCGCAGACGGATTCCGCGGCGTCGCGGGTGAAGTCCACGTCAAAGATCGCCAACCGCCGGAGCAGCAATTGCTCGTTGGGCTGCAGAAGCCGATGGCTCCAGTCGATCGACGCCCGAACAGAGTGCTGTCGCGCCGGTGCCGCGCGTGAGCCGAGCCTGAGCAGTCCGAGTGCATCGTCGACCCGATTGGCAACGTCGGCGAGCGTCATGCTGCCGGTGCACGCAGCCGCCAGCTCAATCGCGAGAGGCACGCCGCTGAGCGCGGTGCAGATGCGGACCGCCAGCGCCTGCGTCTCCGGAGTCAGCGGCACGCGCGGATCGCGCGCCTGCGCACGTTCGAAAAACAGCTGGATGGCTTCTGTTAACGGTTGGCGATCGGGCGTGTCCGGGCCGGTGACGGCCAGCGGCGGCACTGGATACACCACCTCGCCGGGTACCCCGAGTGGCTCGCGACTGGTCGTCAGCACGCGGACGTTGGGGCACTCTTGCAGGAGAGAGAAGACCAGCTCGGCACACGCCGCGATCACCTGCTCGCAGTTGTCGAGAATCAAGACCAGCTTCTGCCCGCCGATCGTCGTGACCAGGGCGTCGATGCTCGTCGAACCCAACGGGTCGCCATTGGCCAGGGCGTCGGCGACCGCTGTGAGGACGTCCTGGGCCTCGAGCGCCGAGCTGAGAGCCGTCCAGACGCAGGTTCCGTAGTCCGACCCGAGTGTGCGGGCAACTTGCAGGGCCAGCCGGGTCTTGCCGATGCCGCCCCCGCCGGTGAGCGTGACGAGGCGGCCGGACCCCAGCCGACAGGCCAGGTCCTCGAGCTGAGCGGCGCGTCCCACGAAACTGCTCAACTCGTGAGGCAGCGGCGCCGGCCGTCGCCACGTGAGCGATGGGTGTCCGTGATGGTTGCAGTGCCTTTCAGAAATGACGCCTGGGACGCGGGGGGCCTTTGCTGCTTGGGGGAGCATGGGTGCAGTACTTCCGATCCAAATCCGTGGTCTGAGCCGAGTGCGCGAAACAGTTGTAGGCTTCGCGCGTTGAAGTCAGCATCGGTCAATTGACGGATTCGCCGCGCCGACGCAGTACGTCAGACTGCGTCCAGGGCACAAGCCTGTTGCGCGCGGCCGTTTGGAGGGCCTAGCGTGGAGATCATGCACCGATCACTACGCCTTGTCGTGTCTGCTTCGCTCATCGCCGTGCTCGTGGCGTCGGGCTCGCAGGCCGCGACGGCGCAGACGACGTCCGATCCGCGGTACTTCGCTCAGACGGGCTACCGCATCGACAATGATGCTTTCTGGAATTTCTTTCAGGGTCGGGGTGGGGTGCCGACGTTCGGCTACCCGGTGTCGCAGCAGTTCAAGCTCGTCGGCTTCCAGGTCCAGATCTTCCAGCGACTGGTCATGCAGTTGCAGCCGGATGGCTCGGTCCAGACGCTGAACCTGCTGGATCCAGGCCTGATGCCGTACACGCAGATCAACGGCAGCACCTACCCGGCCCCCGACCCGACGGTGGTCGGTGCCACGCCGCCCGTCAGCGATCCGAACTACAACACCGACATCATCACCTTCACGCAGCAAACGGCGCCGGATACCTTCCAGGGCCAGCCCGTCAACTACTTCCAGACGTTTTCGAACACGGTGACGTGCGACGACGCGTTTCCTAACCAGCCTTGCCAACAAAACCTGCTGCCGGGGCTGAACTTGCAGATCTGGGGCGCGCCGACCAGCAATCCAACTTACGATCCGACCAACCATAACTTCATTTATCAGCGGTTCCAGCGCAGCATCATGCATTACGACGCGGGCTGTCAGTGCACGCAAGGCTTACTGTTGGCCGACTACTTCAAGTCGATCATTACGGGGCAGAACCTGCCGCCTGATCTCGACCTCGAGGCGCGAAGCTCGATCTATTACAAGCAATACGACCCGAGCAAGCCGATGTCGATTGCTCGACCAGATCAGCTGACGAACAGCGACCTGACCAATGCGTTTACCCCATCGCAGCCGGGTGGAAACGGTGGTACCACGCCCAGCGGCCCAACCACGAGCACGTGGGGCTACGGTATGGCCGTACAACTGCAATACTTCAGTCAGGATGCCAAGGGGCAAACCGTCGGGCTGATTCAACAGGCCGGCTTCAACTGGATGAAGCTTCAGGTGCAGTGGTCTCAGGTCGAAACGGCGCCTGGGCAGTTCGACTGGTCACAACTGGATCAAAGCGTGAGCGCCGGCAACTCGGGCAACCTGAAGATCCTGATGAGCGTGGTCGACGCGCCCACCTTTTATCAGGCGCCGGGCAGCGGTATGAC
>JAFAWJ010000627.1 GCA_019242065.1 Chloroflexota bacterium | reverse complement strand
TCGACGTACCCGACGGCGTAGTGGTAATCGAGGACCTCGCCGTCGACTGATCAGATCAAAGTGGTGTAGTGTCACAAAGACGTGCAGACTCGGAAAACAGAAACCGCCTGGCGGGGGAGGGAACCAGGCGGTTTCTGAACAGTACCGCCAGTGGGGGAAGCTCCGGCGGTCGTAGTAGATGCAGTATTCTGTCGGGAGACGGGGCTGCACGAAGCGTGCCGGGGCGGGTCGCGTACGTCTCGAGGATGGTGGCTGTGGCCAGCTTTGTGCGTTGGACCTTCACGCGAGAGAGGAACAATGGCTGACCCGATCCCCGTTGTGGCGCTTCAGGCGGAGGCCACACTCGCAACGCGTTCCGGTGCGTTCAAGATCGCCGTCTTCAATGTCGAAGGCGCGCCCGGCGAAATCGCCGCGCTCACGCGTGGACCGTTACACGGCGATGCGATTCCACTCGTGCGCCTGCATTCGGAGTGTTTGACAGGCGACGTCCTTGGATCCTTGCGGTGTGACTGCGGCCAGCAACTGAACGCTGCGCTCGACCTGATCGCCGAAGCACCGTCAGGCGTCCTGCTGTACTTGCCGCAAGAAGGGCGCGGCATCGGCCTCGCCAACAAGATTCGCGCGTACGCCCTGCAGGACCAGGGCCTGGATACCGTCGATGCCAATATCGCCCTCGGCCTGCCGGTCGACCGGCGTGACTACGCGGCGGCCGCGCACGTCTTGCTGAGCCTGGGGCTTCGCCGAGTGCGGCTGCTGACGAACAACCCGGCCAAGAGCGCCGCCCTCGAGAAATACGGTGTCCAGGTGGTCGAGCGCGTGCCGCTCGCGGTGCCGCCGAACCCGATCAATCTCGAGTACCTGCGCACCAAAGCCGATCGCATGGGCCACCTGCTCGAATTCGAGCACTGAGGCGGTGGTCGACCGCAGCATCTGGTTCGCCGGGCCGCGTCAGCTCGAGTTCCGCTCAGAGCCTGTCTCACAACCCGGACCCGGCGAGGTACGGGTACGCTCGATCGCCTCGGCGATTAGCCACGGCACGGAAATGCTCGTGTTTCGTGGCCAGGTGCCCGAAGGCCTGGAGCTGGACCTGCCCACGCTTCGCGGCTCATTCGAATTTCCGATCAAATACGGCTACGCCAGCGTCGGGCGCATTACCCAGACGGGTCCTGGGGTTGAGCATCTCGAGGTGGGGGACGTGGTCTTCGTTCATCACCCGCATCAGGACAAGTACGTGGTCGCGGCGGACATGCCGATTCGGCTTCCCGAGGCGGTGAGGCCCGAGTACGGCGTGTTTCTGGCGAACGTCGAGACGGCGACCAACATCGTCCTGGACGCGGCGCCGCGACTGGCCGAGCGGGTGGTCGTCTTCGGCCAGGGGGTGGTCGGCCTGCTGGTCACCCAGTTGCTGCGGCGGACCGGGGTGAGTCAGCTCACGGTGGTCGATCCGATCGCGCGGCGGCGCGAGCTTGCGCGACAGATCGGCGCGGACAGTGCCTGTGAACCGAGCGTCGACCTGATGGGCCAGGATTTTGATCTGGCCATCGAGGTGAGTGGCAATGTGGGCGCGCTCGACCACGCCCTGCGCAGCGTCGCCTTTGGCGGCACGGTCGTCGTCGCGTCGTGGTATGGCACCAAGCCGGTCGCGCTGCAGCTGGGTGGTCCCTTCCATCGTCGGCGCCTGCGGATGGTCAGCTCGCAGGTGTCCACGATCGATTCGGGGCTGCAGCCGCGCTGGTCGCGTGAACGGCGGATGGCGGTCGCGTGCGATCTGCTGCCCGGCCTGGAGCTCGAGTCGTTGATCAGCCATCGCGTGCCGTTCGAACAGGCCGCGGAGGCCTATCGCCTGGTGGACGAGCAGCCGGACGCGACCGTTCAGGTCGTGCTGAGCTACCCGGATTGAGCCACGGCGCGCAACTGCGCGAAGAACATCTCGGCCACTGCGTCCCAGTCTGGCCGCTGCATCGCGCGCTGGTGTGCGGCCGTTCCAAGCTGGCGGCGCAGGTCGGGATCATGGGCAAGGCGTGCGAGGGCCGCCGAGAGGCCCGTGATGTCGCCAGGCTCGACCAGCAGGCCTTCGCGCTCGTGATCGGCGAGATACGGCAGGTTGCCGGCGCGCCAGCCGACCACCGGCAGGCCAAAGGCCATAGCTTCGCCGTACACGGTCCCGTAGGGTTCTTTCAGGCTGGGCAGCACGAAGGCGTCGGCGGCCGCGTACATGGCGGCGACCTCGCCGATAGACACCGGGCCGTGCACGACGACGCGCGAGACCAGGTCGGGCCGCGCCAGCCGTGCCCAGACGCGGCGGGCGTAGGCGGGCTCGACGGCGGTGCGACCTACCAGGTGGAGGGTGGCGGCGCGCGGCTCGAGCGCGGCAAAGGCCTCGAGCAAGCTCAGGATGCCCTTCCGCGCCACCCAGTTGCCGACGCACACGAAGCTCGCCAGGCGGTCACGGCGCAGGTCGTCGGGGACCTGGTCGATCTCGCTGGCGACGTCGCGGCCAGGCGGGACGACGCGCAGACGCGCGGGATCAATGCCCTGGCGACGCAGGTCGTCGGCCAGCGACTCGCTGGCCACCATCAGCCGTCGCAGATGTCGATAGGCAAGCCGATCGAGCCCGGCCTGGACGGTGGACCGCGGTGGGCCGAAGTCGATGCCGCCAGGCGGCTGGTGCAGCATGCCAACGGCTGGCGTGCGAGGAGACGCAAAGGCCAGGCACCAGGCGATGATGCTGTCGACCACGACCACATCCGGCGACTGCTGGTCGATCTGGGCGCAGACGCGCGGGGCATCGAGCAGGCCCAGGGGGAAGCGGCGGTCGGGGAGCGACACGAAGTCCAGCGTCGCCGCATGCGCCGCGGCCCGCTCGACCAGACGCCGGTGAAACAGGTAGCCACCGGTCAGTTGCAGCGGATCGCCGAGCGTCACCAGGACCGCACGTAGGGTGCGCGTCATTCACGTGGCTCCGACGCCATTTGGCCGCGACGGCCTGTTCGGTGGCGGCGAGCGGTATCCACTGGAGCTCGCGCGGGCGCTGGCGAGCGAGGTCGAGTGCGAGCTGATCACGTTTGGCACATCAGGTCGACTGCAGACCGACGCGAGTGGACTGCGGATCCGCACGCTGCGAGCCATCGGGTGGCGTGCCGGCCATCCGGCGCAGCCGATTGCGCCGGTGCTGCCCGTCGTGCTGGCGCGCGCAGGTCCGCAGGTGATCCACACGCACCATCTTCGCAGCTTGCCCAGCCAGGTGGCGGTGGTGGTCGGACGTGGCCGCGGGGCCAGGATGGCAGTGACCGACCACGGGCTGCAGGGGAGCGACTGGGGCGGACGACTGCCGCGACTGTACGATCGGTTCCTGGCGGTCTCGGCGTATTCGGCGCGCGAGCTGCGGGCGCCGCGGTCGCGGACTCGGGTCATCTACGGCGGCGCTGACCCGAAGAGGTACGCGCCTGATCCGACTCTGGCGCGGCGCGGGGTGCTGTTCGTTGGCCGGCTGACGCCGCACAAAGGCGTCGACCGTCTCTTGCAGGCGCTGCCGGCCGACGCCGAGGCGCGGATCGTCGGCTCGGGAGGCCACGACCCGCTCCCGCCTGAACGCGATTACCCGCAACTGCTGCAGACCCTGGCCCTGGGCAAGCGAGTGCACTTCGCTGGACCCGTCTCAGACGCCCATTTGCCAGGCGTCTACCGGTCGGCGCAGGTCCTGGTGCTGCCCTCGGTCGAGGTGACGTGCTATGGCAAACGCATCGCGGTCTCGGAGCTTCTGGGCCTGGTCGTCCTCGAAGCGATGGCCTCGGGCACCCCCGTCATAGCCAGTCGCCTTGGAGGTCTGCCCGAGATCGTGCGCGACGGTGAGACGGGTTTTCTGGTGCCACCGGGAGACGTCGGGGCGCTCAACGATCGCCTGCGTCAGGTCCTCGGCGATCAAGCCCTCCAAACGCGACTCGGTCGCCAGGCCCGCCAGGACGTCCTCGAGCGCTTCACCTGGGCCAGAGTCGCCGAGCGCTGCCTCGCGGCGTACTCAGACGTGCTCCACGCCCAGGTCCGCTAATTGGGCGTTGATCCAGTCGCGCGCTGACCAGCGCATCACCCGACCAAGGAAGCGTGCGTGGCGGGTGCGCTGCTCGGCGGGCGGCATGTCCAGGGC
>JAFAWJ010000943.1 GCA_019242065.1 Chloroflexota bacterium | reverse complement strand
AACGGCGCGGCCGATCTCGAGCGTCCCGGGCGGCCGCGGCCGCCTCCTCGTCTGGCGTGGCGGGCAGCACCAGCCTGTCGTCGGTCCGATACAGCGGCCGGGCACTGGTGATCGGCGGCAGTGTCACGAAGTTCGTCGCCGGAGGCGGTGACGTGGTGGCCCACTCGAGAGTCCACGCATCCCACGGGTTGTCGCCGGCGGGTATCCCGCTTCGAAGCGACCTGAGGACGTCCCAGATCAACAGCGCGACGGCGATGCCCATCAGAAACGCGCCGATGGTCTCGGCGAAGTTGATGGCACCCCAGCCCGGCAGGTCGGGATAGGTGTACGTCCGCCGCGCCATGCCCATCAGCCCCAGGATGTGCATCGGGAAAAACGTCACGTTGAAGCCGACGACCATCAGCCAGAAGACGAACTTGCCGGTGCGCTCGTCCAGCATCCGACCGCTCATCTTCGGGAACCAGTAGTAGGTGGCCGCCAGGATGGCGAACAGCGAGCCGCCGCCGAGCACGTAGTGAAAGTGCGCGACGACGTAATACGTGTCGTGCGTCGCCCAGTCGACCGGCACGGTGGCGAAGTGGACGCCACTCAGTCCGCCGATCGTGAACTGGATCAGGAAGGCCAGGGCGAAGAGCATCGGCAACCGCAGACGGATGCGACCGCCCCACACGGTTGCCAGCCACGAAAACACCTTGATGCCTGTCGGCACGGCGATGGTCATGCTCGTCAGGCCGAAGGCCGCGTCCGCCACGTCGCCCATGCCCACGGTGAACATGTGATGCGCCCAGACCGAGACGGACAGAAAGGCGATGGCGATGCCCGAGCCGACCACGACGGGATAGCCGAACAGCGGCTTGCGCGCGAACACTGGCAGCACCTCGGAGATGATCCCGAACGCCGGCAGCGCCATGATGTACACCTCGGGATGGCCGAAGTACCAGAACAGGTGCTGCCAGAGCAGGGCGCTGCCACCGCGGCTCACGTCGAAAAACTGCGTCCCGAGATACCGGTCGAACAGCAGCATGATCTGCGCGGCAGTCAGCGCCGGGATCGCGGCGAGCACCAGGAAGGCCGTCACCAGCGACATCCAGGTGAACACGGGCATGCGGAACCAGCTCATCCCCGACGTTCGCAGGCAGACCACCGTCACGAACAGGTTCACGCCCGTGGCGATCGTGCCCGCGCTGGTCAGCAGCAGGCCAATCGCCCAGTAGTTGACCCCGACTTCCAGGCTGAAGGGTGGCTCGCTCAGTGGCGCGTAGCTGAACCAACCGATGTCCGGCGGCGTTCCGTTCAGAAACGAGAAATACAGGACGATGCCGCCGAACAGAAACAACCAGTAGCTGAAGGCGTTCAGGCGTGGGAAGGCCATGTCGCGGGCGCCGATCTGCAGCGGGACGATGTAGTTCGCAAACCCGAGGAGCACGGGCATGACCACCAGGAAGATCATCGTCGTGCCGTGCATGGTGAAGATCGCGTCGTAGGCGTCGGGCCCCAGGAACGTGTTGCGCGGGACGGCAAGCTGTACGCGAATCAGCAGCGCCTCGATTCCGCCGCAGATGCCAAAAGCCAGGCTGGTGAGCAGGTACAGAATGCCGATGTCTTTGTGGTCGACAGTCGTGACCCAGCGCAACAGGCCCGTCGGCCGCAGCGGTTCGACGGCCGGGGCCGGATACGGCGCGGCAACTGTCGTCACTTGAGCGATTCCAGGTAGTCGGTCAGGGCGCTGAGGTCCGACGGCGTGATCGACCCGAAGGCTGGCATCAGCACGCCGGGCTTGATCGCCTGCGCATCACGGATCCACGCCTGCAAGTTGGCGGGCGTGTTGTCGATCACTCCCGCGCCCAGCGTCGACCGACTGCCGAGATGCGTCAGATCCGGCCCGACAGCGCCTGTTGCACCCGGCAGGCCGCGGATCGTGTGACACGACACGCACGTGTTCTGCAAAAACACCTGCTCGCCGGCTGAACCCGAGGGCGTGACTGGCTGCGCCTGCTGCTGCACCCACGCGTTGAACTGGTCGGGCGGCTCCGCGACGACGGTGATGCGCATCCACGCGTGCTGCAGCCCACAGTACTGATTGCAGGTCCCGTCGAACGTGCCCGGGCGGGTGACCGTGACCCACATCGAATTCGTGCGGCCAGGCACTAGGTCCTGCATCCAGCCGAACTGGGTCACGTGAAAGCTGTGTATCACGTCGGCCGACTCGAGGCTCACCTGCACGGGCGTGCCGACGGGCACGTGCAGCTCGTTGGCGGTGACGGCTTGCTGGTCCGGAAACGTGAACTGCCACCACCACTGATGGCCGGTGACGACGAGCGTCTCGGCGTTCGGTTGCGCGGCGTTGACGGTGCGCATCGTGCCGATCACCAGGACGAAGATGACGGCCAGGGTGAGGGCGGGCGTCGCGGTCCAGATGATCTCGAGTCGGCGGTTGCCTTCGACCTGCGGCGCGTTGGCGCGGTCGCCCGACGGGGCGCGGAAGCGGATCAGGGCGGTCACCAGGATGCCCACGACGCCGGCGAGCAGCAACCCTGAGATGGCGAGCTCGAGCCAGAAAAGGTTGCTGATGGACAGCCCCTGGCTTGTTACAGGGTTGAAGCTCTCCATGTCTTTCTTCTTACAAAGGTAGCAGTCGTCGTACGTCGTCTATCGCCACAAGTCTGTGGGTTTTTCCCCCGCCCTTGCCATCACGGCGCTAAGTCGGACCCTGTCGAGGCTGTAGGGGAGACCCCTACGACCGCCAGGTCCGACCCTGTGAGTGACGACTTGTGCCCTGTCGAGACGTGAGTTCAACGGTTACAAGAGGTCGCCGTCAACCTGCGAGAACCGCCTCCGGGAGGAGACGACCTCGACTGGCACGTGGACTGTGATGATCTGTTGATACCGCCGGTCACGTTGTGGACAACGTCCCCCTGGACACGTGACGATTGGTAGCACTCGGATGCCCATCGACGTCGACGAAGCCCGCATCTGGGTAAAAGCTGGGGATGGCGGCAACGGCATTGTCTCCTTCCGCCGCGAGAAGTTCGTCCCCTACGGCGGCCCTGACGGCGGCGACGGCGGCCGCGGCGGCAGCGTGTACCTGGTCGCCACGCCCGGCATCTCGACGCTCCTGGATTTCACCAAGCAGCGCCACTTCAAGGCCGAGCGCGGCGAGCCCGGCCGCGGCGCCCGACAGCACGGCAAGGCCGGCGAGGATCTCGTCCTGGCCGTCCCGCCCGGCACGCACGTCACCAGCGAAGACGGGCTGACGGCAGATCTCGTCCGCTCCGGCGACAGCGTGATGGTCGCCCGCGGCGGCCGCGGTGGTCTGGGCAACACCCACTTCGCCACGAGCACCCAGCGTGCCCCGCGCATCGCCCAGAAGGGTGAACCCGGCGAGGAGCGCACGCTGGACCTGGAGCTGAAAACGATCGCCCAGGCGGCGCTCATCGGCGAGCCGAACGCCGGCAAGTCGAGCCTTCTGGCCGCGACCAGTGCCGCGCGTCCGCGCATCGGTGACTATCCGTTTACCACCCTCAGCCCCAACCTGGGTGTGGCCGAAGCACCCGGCGATGCCGATCAGGTCTTCGTGCTGGCCGATGTCCCCGGCCTGATCGCGGGTGCGCATACCGGCGCTGGCCTGGGTCACCGCTTCTTGCGCCACGTCGAGCGCGCGCCAGTGCTGGTACACGTAGTCGACGCCAGTCGTGACGACGTCGTCGACGCGTACCTGACGGTCCGGGCCGAGCTCGAGGCCTACAAGCCTGAGCTGATCGACAAGCCCGAGATCGTGGTCGGCAACAAACTCGACCTGCCCGGCGGTCGCGACGGCCTGGCCGTGCTGCAGCGCGAGCTGCCAGATCGCCCCGTGATCGGGACCTCGACTGTCACGAACGAGGGCGTCGCCACCTTGCTGGACGCCGTCGCCGAGGTTCTTCGCGGCCTGCCACGTGAGAGGGAGCCATCGGCCAGCGCGGGCGTGCGCGTCTATCGGCTCGAAGCCACGGACGACGATGGATTCCGCATCGAACGCGTCGAAGACGACGTGTACCGAGTCCGCGGCAGGCGCGTGGAGCGCCTGGTGGCCATGACTGACCTGGGCAGCGAAGAAGGCACCGACTATCTGCAGAAGCAACTGCAGCGCATGGGCGTTTTCGACGCGCTCGAACACGCCGGCGTCCAGGTGGGCGATACGGTGCTCGTCGGCGAGTGGGAGACCGAGTGGGGCGTCTAGCTTTTCTGTCGCGCCTCTTCGGTGGCGGACGCGGCAGTAGCGGTCGGTCCAGCGCCGACGGCGGTGTCTATATTCGCGTCAGGTGCGACGCCTGCGGCGAGGTCATCCAGGCGCGCGTCAGTCCGACCTCGGAGCTCTCGCAGGCGGACGAGGGCGGTTACTACGTGCGCAAGGTGCTGGTCGGACGGCAGTGCTTTCGGCCCATCGAGGTGCAGCTTCACTATTCCGATCTGGGTCGCACTGAAACGAGCCGCGAGATCACCGGCGGCACATCCGTCGAGTGAGGCGCCTCGGGCTGCTCGGCGGGACGTTCGACCCGCCGCACTACGGTCACCTGGTGGCCGCCCAGGAGGTCGCCTGGCGCCTCGAGCTCGACCGGGTCCTGTTTCTGCCCGCCCGACAGAACCCGCTGAAGCGCGACGAGCCGAGCAGCTCCGCCGAGGACCGCTGCGCGATGGTCACACTGGCGATCGTAGGCAATCCGATTTTCGAAGTGTCACGATTGGATCTCGATCGTCCGCCGCCTTCGTATACGGCGGACCTTCTCAAGGTCCTGGCTTCCGCCGAGAGCGACCTGTACTTCGTTATCGGCGCGGACATCTTGCCAGAGCTGCCCCGCTGGCGGGATCCGGACGAGATCCTGCGACTGGCGCGACTTGCCGTCGTCAATCGACCTGGCGCTCCGCCGCCGAATCTACGTGGGCTCGACGAGTTGTCGCCGGGTGCCAGTTCGAGAGCGACGCTGGTCGAGATTCCGGGGCTGGCGATCGCCTCACGCGAGCTACGTCTTCGCGCCCGAGAGGGTCAGCCGATCCGCTACCTCACTCCCCCGGCGGTGGAGCGGTACATCGTGGAGCGGGGCCTGTATCGAGCCCGTTCTGGTACGCCATGAACTCGCGCAGACGGCGGTTTGCCTCGTCGAGGACCTGTCGATCGCGCGAGTGCGCCGCCTCGAGCCACTGCGCCATCGCCACCACCAGTTGTTCCAGATCGCTGGACATCGACGCCGGGTAAGTGTCCCGGACGTCTTATTACAGCGACATTGCAAACCCGCGAGCCGGCGCTACGGGCGTGTCTCACCGTATGATCCAGCCGTGCCGTTTCTGGACCCGCAGACCATCGTTCACGCCGGCTATGTCGCGATTGCGCTCGTCATCTTCGCCGAGTGTGGCCTGCTGATCGGCTTCTTCCTCCCGGGTGACAGCCTGCTGTTCATCGCCGGCTTCCTTGCCTCGCAGGGCCTCGACGTCAATATCTGGGTGCTCAGCATCACCGTCGCCGCCGCCGCCGCCATCGGTCCGCTGGTTGGCTACTGGTACGGCGCGTGGGCCGGGCCACGCCTCTTTTATCGTGAGGAATCGCTGCTGTTCCGCAAGCAGCACCTCGTCACCGCTCATGAGTTCTACGAACGGCACGGCGGCAAGGCGCTGGTCCTGGCGCGCTTCATGCCCATCGTGCGCACCTTCGCACCCGTGGTAGCGGGTATGGCGACGATGGACTACCCGCGGTTCGTCTTCTACACGGTCATCGGCGCGGTCGTCTGGGCCATGGGGATGACCTGGCTCGGCTACTTCCTGGGCAACCTGATCCCCGCCAAATATCTGGAGCCAGTCGTCGCGCTGATCATCATCCTGTCGGTCGCGCCACCCATCATCCACTTCCTGCGGGACCGAAAAAAGGCG
>JAFAWJ010000611.1 GCA_019242065.1 Chloroflexota bacterium | reverse complement strand
GAGCGTATTCTGAGTGCCTCACCTCCAATCTGACACACGAGACGGTGGGCTCCGGGTTCGGTCTCCAGCAGAACGGGCAATCCGACAAAACCTTCGTTGCCCACGAGCCCGACGTGAATGCCCCGCCCGTTTGGCAGGTGAGCACAGACAGACACCAGGCAACCTGACGGAAAATACACATGCTCCTGCGCCACCCCGAGATCGGCGAGCACATATCCGCGGGCGACGCGCACCGGCTCGATCAATCGCTGCAGACGCTCTACATCGGCGGAGCGGGCATGGGCGAGGAGTGCGTTGCGATGGACTGTCTGCGCGGTCACTGGCCAGGGCTCAGTGTGGCGCGGTGAGCGTCAGCCCCTTGAGCACCTCGCGAGCGTCCTCCAGCATGTTGCGCTGCAAGCCACCCATCGGATACTCCAGACCCACTACGAGGGTCAGCGCCACGTTCACGCTGTCCAGGGCGGCGCGCGCCTCGGCCACCGAGCCGCTGCGCAGCTGATCGATCAGCACGTCGCGCAGAGTCGCAATTCGCTGCTCCGCTACGTCCACCTCGGCCTTCAGCTCGGCTGGAGGCTTCTGAATTGCCTCATCCAGCAACTGGAGTGCCTGGGTGCGCAGGTCCGCGGCCGTCGGTTGCACACTCACCGGGCGACCCTGAAGTAGTCCTGTGGACGGGATGCTGATTCCTTGCCAGCCATTACCAGCGCGGCGCGCTGCGTATAGCCACCCACCAGCGCCCCGACCGCCACACCGCGTGATAGCGCATGCAGGTCGCGGCCAGTCAGTACCTGAAGTCCGTGCACGACCAGCGGCGCCAGTACTCCGAGTCCCACCGCGCCAAAACGATACGCAACTCCGAGCGACGGCTCGTCAAGCGGCGTTCGAACGCGTGCGCGTCGCAACTGAGCGTCAACGCCTGCGGTCAACCCCAGCTCGAGACAACTCGCCACCAGCGCCAGATGCTCCAGCCGCCGTCGGCTCCGACGTGTGCCGGGCTGCCGCTCCAGCAGCAGGCTCAGCAATGCCGTCGCCGTCGCCGTACCGGAGACGCCGAAGAGTGCCGGCAACCAGCGGTAGGCCACGGCCCAGAATGGCGTGCTCGTCGCCGACAGTAGCGAGCCGGTGTAGGTGGCCATCACGCCACCCGAGATCGCGGCGGCGACTCCAATAAAGCGGGCCGCTCGACGTGCCCACGCCACGTCGAAGAAATCACTGACAATCTGCGCCGCCGCAGCCAATCCGCTCGCGGAGCCAAACGCCAGCAAGGTCCAGGAGCCAATGCTCATCGGCGACGTCGGGCGGAAGACACGTATCATGTTGTACCAGCGGGATGGTGTCTTCAAATCCGCGATCAGAAGTAGCGGGCTGACAAGCGCGCCAGCCAGGGCGACATAGCGGGCGGCGCTGACGAGTGGCCGGTCGCGACGATGTCCCAGCAGATCGACGATCCCGGCTATGACCTGCGCCGCGCCCGCCAGTCCACCCGTGAAGAGATAGGTGGTGATGAGCCAACGCCACTCGGCGGGCTTGAGCGCTGGACGTCCATAATACGTTGGTGGGGGTGTGTCGGCAGGAACTGAGCCGAGGACCTCGACCGTGTGCCGACCATACGGGCTGCTGCTGTGCATCGTCTGGATCACCGCCAGAATACGGCTGCGGTTGCCAGGGCGATGCCGGCGATCGTCGCCAGACCGCGAACCAGCCCTGGTCGCACCCGGGTGGACGGCAGCGTCGGCGCCGCGGGCAGGTTGTAGACTTCGGGCCGCTCGGTGAGCAAAAAGAAGGCGTGCAGGTCGCCGATACCGCCGGTCGTGCCGCGGCCGCCGTCGACAGCGGAATCACCATACACGTAGGCGGTGTCCACGCCTGCCGCGTGCAACTTCTCCACGCGTTGGCGGGCGTCTTCCTGTAATTCTTCGAGTGGACCGAACTGGATGGAGTTCGTGGGACACGCTTTGGCGCACGCCGGCTCTAGCCCGCCCTTGAGTCGGTCGTAGCACAGTGTGCACTTGTGCGCCTTGCCGTCGTCAAGGTCCAGCTCAACCACCCCGAACGGACAGGCGGGGACGCAATAGCCACATCCATTGCAGATGTCTTGCTGGACGACGACCGTCCCGAATTCCGTTCGGAACAGCGCACCGGTCGGACATGCTTCGAGGCAGCCGGCGCGCTCGCAGTGCTTGCACACGTCGCTCATCATGAGCCAGTTGCTCTGGTATGGCTGCATGGTCGTCGCACTGTCGACGTGCTCGACGAAATTGACGTGCCGCCACGTCGTCGCCGAGAGCGCTCCAGTGTTGTCGTAGCTGTTGCCTGTCAGACCGATGTTGTCCGCGGGCAGAAGGTTCCACTCCTTGCACGCGACTTCGCATGCTTTGCATCCGATGCACAAGGTACTATCCGTGAAAAAGCCATAGTGGCGCCCAGGTTCGATCCGCACCCCGGCCGTGAGCTCGGACTCGTCTGGGATGACGCCACGCATGACACTCGCCGTCAGTTCGGCAGCTCGCCGGGGCACGGGCTCTGGAAACACAGGACTGCTCATGATTCAAGCCCCGCAGGATCGTGGATCTGTCCAACGCCCGTCCGACCGCGCACCAGTCGACCCTTGCGGACGTTGCATGTAAACGCCTTACCTTCGTGGATGCTGGAGTTCGGGTCAGCGACGATCGCCGACAGCGTGTTGACCACATCCCCCGTAGCGTATCCCTGCCAACCAAAGTGCCACGGCAGGCCAACCTGGTGGACAGTCCGACCGCCGATCTCTAGCGGACGTAAGCGGTCCGTGACCAAGGCTTTGGCTTCGACCTCACCACGCGCCGTTGATACAACCACCCAGTCGAGGTTCTGGACCTGCAGTTCGTCCGCAAGCACCGGCGATATCTCGGCGAACGCCTCAGGCTGGAGTTCTGCCGTGCTGGGCACCATGCGCGTGGGAATGCCACCTGAGTGGTGCTCTGTCAGGCGATAGGTGGTGATAACGTACGGATAGCTCGGATCGGCCACCGCGTGGTACGGATTGTCTGGTCGGTCCCACTTCTTGGCAACCGGATTGTCCTGGCGTGCATACATCTGATTTTTTACGGGTGATTCCACTGGTTCGTAGTGGGTTGGCAGCGGACCATCCTTCAGGCCGGACGGCACAAATAACCAGGCCTTACCGTCGGCAGCCATGATGAACGGTGACTTGCCGTCGATCGCATCCATGCCCGACTGCGGGCCACTGTCAAAGTCCGGCGTATAGTCGGGCCTTTTATCAAGGACGAAATCAGGCTTGTCGGCGCCAACCCACGCGCCTGTCTCGTCCGGACCGCCGTGCGGGTCCCAGTAGACGTACTTCTTCCGCTCGGACCACGGTTTACCCGAGGGGTCGGCCGAGGCGCGGTTGTACAGGATCCGGCGATTACTCGGCCACGCGAATCCCCAACCCAGATGTGTACCAGGACCATCCGGCGGATCAGCCGCGCGCGAGCGCGCCTGGTTGTGGTCCCTGGATGGATAGACGCCCGTATAGATCCACACCCCACACGCCGTCGTGCCGTCGTCCTTCAGATCCTTGAAGTCGGCAATCTGCTCACGCTCTGGCCAGGTGTAGCCGTTGATCTCCTTGAGTATCGCTTCCGCGGAGGGCTCCTGGAGCGGCCCGCTCGTCGGATAATCCCAGGTGAGAGCCTGAATGGGCTGGTCCTTCGGGTCGTGACTGCTAGCGTACAGTTCTTTCAGCCGACGCCCGAGATGATAAAAAAACCACAGGTCGGATCGGCAGTCGCCGGGTGGCTCGACGAGCTTGTCGTGCCACTGGATCAGGCGCTGGGTATTGGTAAATGTACCTTCTTTCTCGCCCGGCATGGCCGCGGGCATCAGAAACATCTCGGTCTTGATGTCCTGCGGACGCAGGTCGCCTGCGAGTGCCTCCGGCGAGCGGTACCAGTAGGAGGCGGTTTCGTTCTCGAACATCTCTCGCACAACCATCCATTCGAGATTCGGGAGTGCCTTCCGGATCATGTGGGTGTTGTGGCCGCCGACAACAGGGTTCTGCCCGACGAGCAACAGGCCACGAATGGTGCGATCACGAATGGCCAGCATCATCGGCAACTGCGAGTGGTCGCCAATCAGCTTGGGTAGAAATTGATAATTCCATTCGCCGCGTGGATCGACCGAGTCGCCGTACCACGCGCGCAGCAGGCTGACCATGTACTTCGGGAAGTTGTGCCACCAGCCGGTCGGCGGCGCCTCGGATTCAATGTAGTCGCGGAGCGACTTGTGGGGTTGGCGCGCACTCGGCTGCGGCAGATAGCCCGGCAGCAAGTTGTAGAGCGTCGGTACGTCGGTGCTGCCCTGAATGCTGCAGTGTCCACGTAAGGCGAGAATGCCACCGCCTGGACGCCCGATATTGCCGAGGAGCGTCTGGATGATCGCGGCAGCGCGGATCATCTGGACGCCAGTCGTGTGATGGGTCCAGCCGACGGCGTAGCACCAGGCCGTCGTTTTGTCGGCTCCCGAGTTGTCACACATTGTCTCGGCGATCTTCAAGAACGTGTCTTGTGGACATCCGGTAACGCTCTCGACGACGCTGGGCGTATAAGCGGCGTAATGCCTCTTGAGGATCTGGTACACGCAGCGTGGGTCCTGCAGCGTTGGATCACGTGGCGGCGCCTGACGCGTGAGCAGGTCCGCCTTCTTTTTCCGCTGCTCGGGATCGCTCGTTTCGTGGCTGTAGTGCTCGGCCAACGTCGCGGGAACATCCATCCCACGGTACTGCCACGTGTCGCCAGCATAGTCGAGCTTGTCGGCTTCCCAACCCGAGAAGTACCCGTCCAGCTCGCCTGGATTGGCATAGCCATCCTCGATGATGGTCGAGATGTTCGTGTAATTCAGAACGTATTCCTTGAACCAGCGATCGTGCTCGAGGATGTAATTGATGAGTCCGCCCAGGAACGCGAGATCAGAGCCCGCGCGCACCGGTGCGTAAATGTCGGCCAGGGCTGAGGTCCGCGTGAAACGTGGGTCGGCATGAATGATGGTCGCCCCGTTCTTCTCTTTTGCTTGAAGGACAAACCGGAAGGCAATTGGATGATTCTCGGCCATGTTCGAGCCCATGATCATCACGCAGTCGGCATTGGCGAGATCCCATTGCGCGGTTGTCGCCGCGCCGCGACCGAAGCTGGAGCCCAGACTGGGCACCGATGAGCTGTGTCATATACGAGCCTGGTTTTCGATGAAGACCATGCCCAGCCCGCCGCCGCACAGCTTTTTGATGAGATAATTCTCCTCGTTGTCGCACGTTGCCCCACCTAGCTCGGCCATGGCGATGGTGTGGTTGACAAGCGTGCCGTCCGGCAGTTGCTCCACGAACGTCTCGTCGCGGGTGCGCTTGACCAGCTGCGCGATGCGCTCCATCGCCCAGTCGAGTGAGACCTCTTCCCAGCGATCTGAGAATGGACGGCGATACTTGACTTTCGTTAACCGGTTTGGATTCTGAATCCAGCTCAGCGTCGCCGCGCCCTTGGGACATAACGTGCCCTGGTTGATGGGACTGCGCGGATCACCCTCCACGTGGATGATGTCGTTGCCACGGGCGTAGATAAGCTGAGCGCAGCCAACCGCGCAATACGGACAGATGCTGCTGCCAACCTTGTCAGCGGTCTCGAGCCGCGGCCGCAGCGTACGCGACAGGCTGGACTCGGCGGCCGTCGAGAACACGCTCTGGCCTCGCAGCTGACGCGGGACCGACCAATCGTGTAAGGCGTCCTGGATACGTGACCACCGCGCCATCTACTCGCCAACCTCGTGCATGCCGTCGATAATCCCACCTGTAAGGTTTGGTTGGCCACTGAAGCGCACCGCCAGACGCGCTCCGCGTACCTGAAAATCGGCCAGCTCCTGGGCGTCGAGCCCCGCGCGATTGGCGACGGTGAGGAGGTACACCTGGCCGGAGTCGGTGAGCAGCCGCACACGCTGTTCTTGATGCGCAATGACTCGGCCGGTCACTTCCACGTCTGCTCATTGTACGCGCCACGCGCCTCGCGAACTTTGATCAAGATCAAGATCACGTTTCGGGCGGCGTATCACTTGCAGGTGTAGACAACGAGAACACCGCAGCACACCGAGTCGGAATCGTCCTCCGTACGGAGACCTGACGCTTCGCTCGGGGATGACGCGTCGACACCGTCGATCCGTGCGCCCACCGTGACCAGCACCACGTCGTCCGCAACCGGGGGCGTCTAGGTTTCGCTCGGCCAGATTACCAATGCGATCATCGTCGCGCTGGTGTTGGCCGGCCTCGCCTCGCTGCTCATCCGCCTCCAGAAGGTACTGCTACTGCTCCTGCTGGCGACAGCCATTCAACCTCTGACCGACGCCGTTACTTCAGTTGTCCCTCTGCTCGCCCCTGGCCTGTTCAAGCGCACCCGCGACAATTTTATCCGAACCTTCGGCGTCTGCCAGTCTGAGCGGCTGGCGCGGGCGAGCATCCGCAACTTCGGCCGGATGGACGTTGACTTTCTATGGGCCCGAGCGCTCGACGACGCGGAGGTCAGAGCGTGCACGCGACTGGCCCACGACGAGCACTTGTGGAGTGCGCTGCAGGGCGGCCACGGCGTCATCCTGGTTTTGCCCCACCTGGGCTGTTGGGACATGGCCGCGGCGTGCGCCTCCGCCGCAGTTGGCCTGGCGTCAGCCTCGTGCCACGCAGTCGTTCCGTCCGCGTGTTGCTCGAGGCGCTGCAGCACAACGAGGGCGTCGTCCTGCTGAGCGACCTCGCTCGTCCAGACCTGCAAACTGTCGAAATTCCGTTTTTCGATCGCCTGGCTCGGTTGCCGAGCGGCCTTGCCCGCCTGGCGCTCAAGACTGGTGCCTCGATCGTTGCCGTGGCCTGCGTACGGACGTTGGTCTGTCACTATCGAGCGGAATTCCGACCCGCGCTGCGGCCGGTAGCTCCAGGCAGCCGTGATGCGGCAGTCGCAACGCTGACGACCAGGATCGCCGCGGAATTCGAAGCGCTGATCCAGGCTTCTCCTGGACAGTGGTACGCGTTCGGTCAGATCTGGTTTCGCGCAGCTGAGTGCAATTGTGCACATCTTCGGCACTCTG
>JAFAWJ010000861.1 GCA_019242065.1 Chloroflexota bacterium | reverse complement strand
CTGGGACGCCGAGTCTACGAAGCCGCGCTCGAGTTCTGGCAGGACATGGCAGACCGACCACCGCACCCACCAGTTCGTCAGGCGCGAAACTAGACTCGGGCGGGACGAAAAACCGGCTTCCCTCTGGGCCGACAGCGGAGGTGCGCGACCGGAGCATCACGCCGGTACGGCGCCAATTTGCTGCAGCAGACGCAGCATGTCGAGCTCGGCCCACTGCGCCACCACTTGGCCGTCTATCACGCGGAACATGTTGATGCCACTCATCTCGACCGAACGGCCGGTAGCGGGGATACCGGCGATCTGGCCAGAGTGCACGCCTTGCCACGTGACGCGGTTGACGACCAGGTCACCCTGGGCGATCTGATCGTGAATTTCGTACGTGTAGCCGGGCATGCCGTCGGTGACGGCGCTCACGAAATGTTCGAACCTGGCGCGATCCATCGGCGGCTGGCCGGGCATGTACGCGACGAGCTCAGCCGAAAGGATGGCGGAGCCCTTTTCGGAGGCGCCATGGTTCTACCCGATAGCGCGGCGCACCAGCGCCTTGTTGGCTTCGAGCGTGATGTTGCTGTTCACGATGCAATCTCCCTTGCCGTCAGGCATTGGCAGGCGCCGGCACCACGCCGATCTGCTGCAGCATGCCGAGCTGATCCCAACTGGCCCAATCCTCGACCCACTTGCCGTTCGAATCGAAGCGCGCGATGACCATGACGCCGACGTGGATGCGCTTGCCGGTCGGTGGAATGCCGAGCAGCGTTCCGAAGTGCGTCCCCCGGATCGAAAAGCGACCACCGACCCGATCACCCTCGGCAACGACTTCTTCGACGGGGCAGTGCATGTCCGGCAAACCCTCACGCAGGGCGTGAATGAACTGCTTGAGTCCGTCGCGATTGGGTGGAAACTGTGGGCCAACCGCGTGGGTCACGTACTCGGGTGAGTAGAGCTCGTCGACCAGTCGATCGACGTTGCCACGACTGCAACCCTCATCGAACCACCGCCGATAGGTCGCCGCGTTGTCTGCCTCTGCCATCTGAACAACCTCTCTGTGTCGGTCTTGCCGGGCGGTCCGGCTGACCTCCACAGCGTGCGCGCGCGCCGCGACGCCACCATCGCCCGTTCGGGCCATTAATGACGCGATGACAGCACTCAGTGACTCAGAGCAGCGCGTGTTCCATCGCAAACAGCGTCGCGCCGGCTCGCGTGGAGAGACCGATCTTGTCGTAGATGTGGGCGATGTGGTGCTTGATGGTGTCGGGGGAGACAACGAGCTGTTCGGCCATCTCACGATTGGACAGACCGCGCGCTACCAGGCGGAGGACTTGCACCTCCCGATCGCTGAGTCCGGCCGGGCGCGCGCGACGGGTACGCTGGGCACGGTGGCCGGCCTCCAGCAGCACGACATCGACCGCCTCGCCGTCCAGTCGTCCGCCGCGGGCTTCCCCCCGCAGCGCGTCCGCCGCCACGTCCGGAGCCAGTGCCCGACGATGCGGGCGTGGTTCTCGCATGGCCTGGTAGACGTCGGCAGCCGCGAGGATGCGCGCGGACGCCAGTAGCCCCTGGCTCGAGATACCGCGATGATAGCCGGAGCCATCCATCCGCTCGTGATGTTGAGCGGCCAACTCGCCGATGCAGGCGAGCGCCTTCGGCCGGGCCAGAACACGCTCGGTGTAATACGCGTGCAGACGAACCTGCTCCCAGTCGTGGCCCGACAGCGACGTGGTCTTGCCCCACAGTCCAGCCGAGATGCCGACACGCCCGATGTCGTGCAGCCAGCCGGCGCGTCGGAGGGTTGTCGCATCCTCCTCCGACAAGCCGCGACGCCGTGCAGCGCCACTCGCCAGTGCGGCGACACCCGGCGAATGGCCCAGCGTGTAGGGGGACTTGATGTCCGCGAAGTCGGCCATCGCCTCGCAGGCGCGATCCAGCTCCGCCCCGCTCAGAGTATCCCGTGCTCCAGGTTCGACCGCCAGTACCGCGTCCCACGTCGGCTCCAACTCGAGGTCCGCCAGCACGGTCGGCGCAACCCTGCAGAAGCCCTGCGCGAGCCAGGGGTCGTACGCGCCGCCACCGCGCTTGCGGATCGTGGACACCGCGGCGTCCACCCCGCCGATGCGGTGCCAGATGACGGCGTCTTGAGCGAGCGTCACCAGCAGCACGGCCGGGGCCACCTGCTCGCCTTTGAGTCCATGCGGCAGCCCGTGGCCGTCCCACCGCTCGTAGATCTGTCCCAGGCAGACGATGACCGACGCGTCCAGGCCCATGCGGTCGGCCAGGCGTTGGGCAACCTCGCAGTGGCCCGCGAAACTCTCCTGCATGAAACCGGGCAACTCGCTGAGAGCGGTGGCAACCATCGCGGACATGCGGTCCGGGGCTTCGCCCGCGTGCGCCTGACGGAGATAGCGGGCCGCCAACTCGAGCACCTCTGGAACATCGCCAGGGTCGATGGCGGCAACATCGCGGCGCAGCGCGAGTTCATCGCCGAACAGCGCGGCCATGGCGTAAGTGTGTGCGTTGCAACCGAT
>JAFAWJ010000615.1 GCA_019242065.1 Chloroflexota bacterium | reverse complement strand
ACCCAGCCGGGCACCAAACTGGGGTACCCAGCCGTCCTTCTCGGGATCGGCCGCGCCGACGCCCACCGCGTCCGAGGCGCCGATCGCCACGTAGGTGATGGGCCGCGCCGCTGCTGGAGGACTGCAGGCAACGGTCGCCAGCGCCAGCGTCGCCGCCACCAGCCGGATCAGGATGCGCATCGTGGCGAAATCCTAGATGACGATCGGTCACGTCAACAGGAATAGCGCGGGAACAACGGCAGCCCGGTTTCGACCGGTGTCGCGCCCAGGCGCCGTGACGCTTCGGCAGCCGCCCGCGGGATGATTGGCGAGTACCAGCGTGCGGCAAGACGCGCGGCTTCGAGGGCGTGACGCAGCACGACACCCAGCCGTGACGCATCGCCAGCTCTGGCCAGGTCCCACGGCGCCGTCACCTGCAGGTAGCGATTGGCGTCACGCACAAAACCGCCGACGGCTGTGACGGCGTCCTGCAGCGCCAGCGTCTCGAACGCCGCCGTCACGCACGACTCGACCTGCCAGGACCGCACGCGCAGATCGAGTTCAGGGGCAGACTCGACCCCTTCGACGCTCAGCGCACAGGCGTGCCGATTCGCCAGGGCCGTCGCTCGTTGCACGAGATTACCGAAGGCGTTGGCCAGCTCCGCGTTGTACAGCCTGATGAACGCATCGCGCGTGTAGTCGCTGTCCTGACCGAAGGGCGTCGCGCGCAGCAAGTGGTAGCGCAGGGCGTCCGAGCCGAACTCGGCCGCGAGCTCCCCGGGATCCACCGTGTTGCCCGTCGTCTTGGAAATTTTCTTGCCGTCTTTGGTTAGCCAGCCGTGGGCGAAGACCTGCTTCGGTAGCGGCAAGCCGGCGCTCAGCAGCAACGCCGGCCAGTACAGACAGTGGAAGCGAATGATCTCCTTGCCCACCACGTGCAGCTCAGCCGGCCAGTAGCGGTCGAAGGTGGCCGGCTCGTCCGGGTAGCCGACGCCCGTCAGGTAATTGGCCAGCGCGTCCACCCACACGTAGATCACCTCGTCGGCGGTGTCTGGGACGGGCACGCCCCAGCGCACCTGTCGGCGACTGACCGAGAAATCGCGCAGCCCGGCGCGGATGACGGCCAGGATCTCGTTGCGCCGCGCGATGGGCCGTACAAAGTCGGTCTCGCCCACCAGTCGTTCCAACGCATCCTGGTACCGCGACAGGCGGAAGAACCAGTTCTGCTCCGTGACGGTCTCACAAGCCAGGCCGTGCACCGGACACGCGCCACGGTCGAGCTCGTCAGGTTGGTAGTAGGCCTCGCATCTCGCGCAGTACGCGCCCGTGTACGTGTCTCGGTACAGGTCGCCGCTGGCCTGCAGCCGCTGCCACAGCGCCAATACCGCGCGATGGTGGGCCGGTTCGGTGGTGCGAATGAAGCGGTCGTAGCTGATGTCGAGCCGAGACCACAGGTCGCGGAACTGCGCGGCGACACGGTCGACATGCTCGCCTGGCGTGACGCCGTGGCTGGCGGCAACGCGTTCGATATTGATGCCGTGCTCGTCGGTGCCGGTCAGCAGGAACACGTCCTGACCTTTGAGCCGCTGATAACGGGCGATGGCGTCGGCGGCGATGGTGGCATACGCGTGGCCGATGTGCGGCACGTCGTTGGCGTAGTAGATGGGTGTCGTGAGATAGAAGGACACGGGTGACGATCTCCCTGGGCGAAGCCATGGCGAGCAAAAGAAGGCAACAAAAAGCCCCGCGCAGGCGGGGCAGCTCGTCCGGCTGGTGTGGACGCGGGCGGCTTAGCCGTTCGTCCAGGGCGACAGACGAGCGCGAGGCATCGACATGGTCGTGTGGCGCAATCCGTCTGTCATGGTGACCAAAACTATAGCATCGAGCTCAGGCCGGGCGCCCAGACAGCGGCAGGCGCAGCGTGAACTTCGTCCCCTCGCCGACCTGAGACTCGACCGCCATCGTCCCACCGTGCAGCTCGACGATCCGCTGCACGCCCGCCAGTCCGATGCCTGAGCCTGGAATGCGGCCCTCGACGTTTCGCCCGCGCCGAAATCGCTCGAAGATGTGCGGCAGGTCCGCCTCCGGAATCCCCACGCCGTGGTCGGCCACGCTCAGCGTCGCGTCGGCCGCCTGGGTCCAGACACAGACCTCCACCGTGCCGCCGCGCGGGCTGTACTTCACGGCGTTGTCGAGCAAATTGTCGAGCACACGCGCCAGACGCACGCTATCCCAGGTCCCCACCAGTTCAGTCAGCTGCGTCGAGACATACAGCGCGTGGCGATTGGTCGCCTGCTGATGCTGATCCACGGCGTTGCGCGCCAGCTCGATCAGGTCGGTGGGGACACGCCTTAGCTCGATTGCACGACCGGCCTCGAGTCGGCTCGCATCAACAAGCTCGTCGAGCTGTTGAGCCATGCGCCCGGCGCTGGCTTCGATCTGCGCAAACGCATCCACCAGGGCCTCGTTCTCGGGTGTGACAACCGTCCGCCGCCGACGCAGACTGGCCATGCCTTTGATAAAGGTAAGCGGCGTCTTCAGATCGTGCGACACCGTGGACATGAACTCGTCCCGTGCGGTCAGCTGCTCGCGAAGCTCGGCCGTTGCCCGCTCGACTCGCACCTCGAGCTCCAGGTTCAGGGCACGAATCGTTTCGTTCGCCTGCTCCAGGTCGCGCACGCGGTGGTGCAGCTGAATGGCCAGTCGGCTGCGCTCCACGGCGCGAGCGACGGTCGCGCGCAGCTCGAGCACGTCGCACGGCTTTACCAGATAGTCGTACGCCCCCTGGCGCAGGACCCGAATCGCGGAGTCGAGCGACGCGTAGCCAGTCAGCACGATCGCCGCCGTCTCGTCGGAGGCCACCTCGCGCAGGTGCTTGAGGACGTCGCTGCCGTCGGCGTCGTCCATCCGCAGGTCGGTCAGGACCACGTCGAAGTGCTGGGCCTGGATCAATTCGAGCGCCCGCGTGACGGACGTCGTGGTAATGACCTCGTAGCCGTCCAGCTCGAGGATGCCGCCGACGGTGACCACGACCGGTTCTTCGTCGTCGACGACCAGGACACGCGGGGACGCCGCCAGGGAGATCCCCGACTCGGCGACCAGCTCGCCTTCCACCATTTCATTCAGCTTAAGCGATGGCTTCGGAGCCGTCCGCCTCCACCAGCGTTTGCAACCGTTGCAACGAGCTGGTCAGCTCACGTCGCAGGAAGCCCTCAGCCAGCCGCTCGCCGATCACGCCGCCTGGCACGTCGCCAGTGACCTCCACCCGTACCAGTGTTCCGTCGGCCGCCCCTTCGTCTGCCTGTGGTTCGAGGGAAAAGCGTGTCGTCAGGCGTGGCCCGCGGATCGCGCGGGTGACGAACACTGTTGGCTCGTCGATTTCGACGACAACCGTCTCACTCTCGAGGGACTGGCCCAGCAACCGACCGCTCATGATCGCCCGCGAGCCGAGGCCGACCGGCTCCTCGGGCTTCACGCGGCTTGCTTTTTCCACTGAGACGTTCCACTCGGGCAGCCGCTCGGGCGCACAGATCACGCTGAAGACGCGTGCCGCGGGCGCCTTCACCACGACGGATGCCGTCAGTTGCAGACTCAGTGACGGACCTACATTGCGCCGCGCTCGGGCGCGGACGGCGCATCGACTTTCGACTTGAAGTCGGCCATGATCCGGTTCAGGTCGACCTGGTCCATTTCGTCGATGTATCCCCAGGCGAGCACCGCGATCGCGTGATCCATGTCCTGATACGGCGTGATCGTCAGATGCCGAACGCCGACTAACGTCGATCGCGGTGCGCTGTCATAGAACTGACCCAGTTGTTGCACACAAGCGTCGTCGCACAGGTCTTGCCGATACAGCACCACGATCGCGCCGTGCTCGAGCATGTGCACCCAGCGTCCCGGCGTCAGCGGCGTGTCGTACATGCGGTATTCCTGCGGCTCGGGCAGCGTGCCGTAGTGCATGCCTGACGACGGCGGTCGATGCCCGTACGTCAGCGGCGAACCTTCGTCCACATGGGTGCCCGGCTCGGTCGTCACCTGGCGCATCTCGGCCGCCGAGGCGGAGTGCGGCATCATCAGAATCAGAACGACGACGGCCAATGCGACGACGACGATGATGCCCACCAGCCAGGTGAGCCGCTTGCGGCGCTGCTCTCCGCGCGCCACGTCGATCTTGCGGCGCTGCTCCTGGATTCGCCGCTGGCGTGAGCTGGTCCGCTCGGTCGGCTGAGGAGACGTCTGCGTCACGGACGGGCGTCTGAGACGGCGGCGGGATCGGGCACGTCGGCGAGCGCCGTCGGGCGGGCGAGTGCCACTGACGGCCGCGGATCGCCGCCAATGGTGGTGAGATTGCGGACGGTGGCGACCAGCGGTAGGCTCGCCGCGGTGGCCATTGCCGCGTCCTGGACCGCCTGTGAGGGAACCTCGCCGCGCAGTGTCACCACGCCATGCCGCGCCTCGACGCGCAGCACGTATGCGGCAGTTCGCTCGTCCTGAGCCAGGGCGTCTGCGACCGAACGGACGACTTCCGGATCGGCGATCAGTTCGTTGATGACCTCGCCGACCTCGGGCATGCGGGCGACGATCCCGCTGGCGATCAACTTCTGGGGCATTGTCCGCACGCGACCTCGCAGGAGGACCTGATCGCCATCGATGTCGATGAAGATCTCGGCGTGGGATGCCCGAAGCGGCTCGTAGTCCCACAACACGCGACGCACGCGCGTGTAGGTCTTCTTTTCCGCTCGCTCGAGCGGTCGATCAGGTGCACGAACAACCCAGCTCAACCTATCTGCCTCTTGTGTTTCTCAAACTTCGACGCGGGCGCAGGAGGGGCGCCAGGATCAGTCCGCTCGCGAAGCCACCCAGATGAGCCCACCACACGACGCCGGTCGCGGTCGTGAGCGACGCGACACCGCTGAAGACCTGCGTGGCCAACCATAGAAGAAGGAGCAGCAGTGTAGGTGTGCTCTCGACCCCGTGCAAGAATAGCACGGGGGCCACGGAGCCCAGCGTGGCGCCCGGAAACAGCACCAGGTTGGCGGCCATCACTCCGGCGATGGCGCCGCTAGCGCCGACCGCGGGCGCCGTCGACAGCGGCTGGACCAGGACGTAGGCGAGGCTGCCGAGCAGTCCGCTGGCGACGTACAGCACCAGGAAACGGACCGGACCGAGGCGGCGTTCTACGGGTGGTCCGAAGACCGCGAGATAGACCATGTTGGCCGCCAGGTGGAACCAGCCGGCGTGGAGAAAGGTGCTGGTGAGCAGGGTGATGCTGGCGGCGGGTCCATCGCGAAAGTCGGCGGGCACCAGGCCCCACCGCCGCACCAAGCCGTCGATTTCGCCGCCCTGGGACAGCTCGACCACGAACAGGACGACGTTAGCGACGACCAGGGCGAGGGTGACCACGGGGCGTTGCGCCCATTGTGGCCTCCTCGCCGCCGGGGCCCACCATCTCCCGCCGCCGCCCGCCAGTGTAGGCACGAGGCGTCACGCAGGACGCCCCGTGTGACGGTCAGCGCGTCACAGTCAGGCGGGAACGGGCGCCTCGATTTTCGAAAAACTGAGTGCGCCAGACTCTCCGACGTCGACGCGCACCGTATCGCCATCGCCGAAGTCGCCTTGCAGTATGCGGACGGCCAGCGGCTGCACCACGTCCTTTTGCAGCGCTCGCTTCAGTGGCCGCGCGCCGTACACGGGATCGAAGCCCGCTCGGGCAATCTCGGCCGCCGCCGCGGGCGTCAGCTCCAGCGACATCTTGCGATCCGACATCCTGGCCCGCAGGCCGCCCAGCTGAATGTCGACAATGCGGGCGATGTCCTCGATGCCCAGCGCATGGAAGATCACGATCTCGTCGATGCGGTTGAGCAGCTCGGGGCGGAAGTGCCCGCGCACGGCCTCCATGACGCGCTCGCGAATCTCGTCCTCGCTCAGACCCCGTTCATGGATCCACTGCGAGCCCAGGTTGCTGGTCATGATCACAATCGTGTTGCGGAAGTCCACGTGGCGGCCTTGCGCGTCGGTCAGCCGTCCGTCGTCGAGCAGTTGCAGCAGGACGTTCAGCACCTCCGGGTGGGCCTTTTCGACCTCGTCGAACAGCACGACGCTGTACGGACGGCGTCTGACGGCCTCCGTCAGCTGCCCGGCCTCGTCGTAACCGACATAGCCTGGCGGGGCGCCGATCAGTCGCGACACCGTGTGCTTTTCCTGGTACTCGCTCATGTCGATGCGCACCATGGCCTGCTCGTCGTCGAACAGGAACTCGGCCAGGGCACGCGCAGTTTCCGTCTTGCCGACGCCCGTCGGTCCCAGGAACAGGAACGACCCCAGTGGGCGATTCGGATCCTGCAGGCCGGCACGTGCGGCGCGCACGGTATTGGCGACCGCCTCGATGGCCTCGTCCTGACCGACCACGCGCTCGCGCAGCCGATCCTCCATCTGCAGCAGCTTTTCGACTTCGCCTTCGAGCATCTTGGACACTGGCACGCCCGTCCACTTGCTCACGACTTCGGCGATGTCGTGCTCGGTGACTTCCTCTTTGACCAGCGCGCGTCCGTCCTGACTGCGCTCACGCTGACGCTCTTCTTCGCCGACGCGCTGCTGTTCCAGCTGGCCGATCTCGTATTGCAGCCGCGCCGCCCGCTCCCAGTCGGCGCGCTGCGTGGCTTGCTCGAGCTCGACGCGTTTTTCGTCGAGCTGCTCCTGCATTTTGCCGACGGAGTTCAGCTGATCCAGCTCCGCCTTCCACTGGGTCTCGAGCGCGTCGGCCTGCTCCTTGAGCGAGGCCAGCTCCTGCTCGATACGCCCCAGGCGCTCGCGCGAGGCGGCATCCTTTTCTTTGCGCAACCCTTCGCGCTCGATCTCCAGCTGCATGATGCGGCGGCGCACCTCGTCCAGCTCGGCGGGGGCGCTGGTGGCTTCCATGCGCAGGCGCGCGGCGGCCTCGTCGACCAGGTCGATGGCCTTGTCGGGCAGAAACCGGTCGGCGATGTAGCGATGCGACAGGACGGCCGCGGCCACGAGCGCCGAATCGCGGATGCGGACTTTGTGGTGTTGCTCGTAGCGCTCACGCAGTCCACGCAGGATGGAGATGGTGTCCTCGACACTCGGCTGGTCGACGAAGACCGGCTGGAACCGACGCTCCAGGGCGGCGTCTTTTTCGATGTGCTTGCGGTACTCGTCGAGCGTCGTGGCACCGATACAGTGCAGCTCGCCGCGCGCCAGCATCGGCTTGAGCATGTTGGAGGCGTCCATGGCGCCTTCGGCCGCGCCCGCGCCGACGACGGTGTGCAGCTCGTCGATGAACAGCACCACCTGCCCGTCCGACTCGGTGACCTCCTTCAGGACAGCCTTCAACCGCTCTTCGAACTCACCTCGATATTTCGCGCCCGCCACTAGCGCGCCGAGGTCCAGGGCGACGATGCGCTTGTCTTTGAGTCCTTCGGGGACGTCGCCGCGCACGATGCGCTGCGCGAGCCCTTCGACGATGGCTGTCTTGCCAACGCCAGGCTCGCCGATCAGGACCGGGTTGTTCTTGGTGCGACGTGACAGGACCTGGATCGTGCGCCGAATCTCTTCGTCACGACCGATCACCGGGTCGAGCTTGCCCGACTGCGCCAGCCGCGTCAGGTCGCGCCCGTACTTCTCCAGGGACTGGTAGGTCGTTTCTGGATTCTGCGAGGAAACGCGCTGACTGCCGCGCACGTCATGCAGCGCCCTGAGCACGGCGTCACGCGTGACGCCCAGCTCGTGCAGGACGGGCTCGTCGACCATGGCCAGCAAGAAGTGCTCGGTGCTGACGAAGTCGTCCTTCAGCCGCTCGGCCTCTTGTTTGGCGGCTTCGAACACGTTGCGGAAGCGCACCGACATGTACACCTGCTGCGGCGTCTGGCTGCGCGCGAAGCGGCTGAGCTCGCGCTCGAGACGCTGGTTCACCCGTGAGGGCGGCACGCCGATCTTGTCGAGCACGGCGGGCACGACGCCCGCCTCTTGCTGGACCAGCGCGCTGAGCAGATGCTCGGGTTCGAGCTGCGTATTGCGGCGTTGTTCGGCCTCGCGCTGTGCGGCGACAAAGGCCTCCTGGGCTTTTTCGGTCAGTTTGTTCAGGTCCATCCTTCAGCTCCGTGTGTTCCTCCGGGCGAGTGGGCGTCCAGACGCCGCACTTCAGCCTGTAATTCGTCAATCGTGTGTTCGAGCTCACGAATGCGGTCGGTCAACCGCATGATGACCTCGACCCCGGCCAGGTTGACGCCCATGTCGTCCGTCAATCGCCGGATTTGCCGCACGCGCTCCAGGTCGTGCAGCGAATACAGTCGGATGCGGCCCTTCGAGCGCGCTGGCTCCACCAGCCCGGCCCGCTCGTAATAGCGCAGCGTCTGCTCGTGGACGCCGACAAGTCGGGCGGCCACACTGATCACAAACGCCGCGTTGGACGGCAGTGACGTCGTCTCGAAGTCCGTTCCCAGCGGCTCGCCGGCCGCCATGGAATCTGCACTCTCACGCATGCGACTACGCCACCGATGCGCCGTCGCGCAGGCGGGCCAGCTCGGCGAAGACGTCCTTTTCGTGCGGCGACAGATTCTTGGGCAGCTGCACGTTGATCTCGGCAAAGAGGTCGCCGCGCCCCGAGCCGTTCAGGTGCGGCATGCCCTGGCCCGTCAGACGCATGCGCTGACCGTTGGCGGTCTCGGGCGGCACCTTGAGCGCCAGGTGGGTGCCTTTGGGTGTCGGCACGCGGACTTCGCCGCCCAGGATGGCGGTGTACAGCGGCGTGGCGACCTTGACCCGCAGGTCATCACCCTCACGTTCGAAGACGGCGTGGGGTTTGATGCTGACGATCAGGAACAGGTCGCCGGCGGTGCCGCCGCTCGCGCCCGGGTCACCTTTGCCAGCCACGCGCACGCGCAGCCCGTCGGTCGCGCCGGCGGGAATCTTGACCTCCACCGTGCGCGTCTCGCCCGTCTGGGCGTCGCTCAGCGTGTAGGTGCGCTGCGTGCCGTTGAAGGCTTCTTCGAGGCTGATCTCGACCGGTTGGTCGATGTCGTTACCGCGGCGCGGTGTGGCGCGCACGCGCTGTCGGCCACCCGAGGCACGCCCAAACAACTGCTCGAACAAGCCGCCCAGGTCTTCGGACTCGAAGTTGTAGCTGGTGCTCGAAGCCGGGCCGCCGTTGGGCCCGGTGGTGTAGGTGTACTGGGTGCTGCTGCCCGGTCGCGAGCGGAAATTGGCGCCGGCCGCCTGCGCCTGCTCGATCTTTTCCCAGTCGTAGCCCCAGCGGTCATATTTTTTGCGTTTGTCGGCGTCGGAGAGGACCGAGTAGGCCTCGCCGATCTCCTTGAACAGCTCTTCAGACTTTTTGTCGCCGGGGTTGACGTCGGGATGGTGC
>JAFAWJ010000603.1 GCA_019242065.1 Chloroflexota bacterium | reverse complement strand
ATCCAGCCAAAGCGACGCGCTGCGCGTTGGAATGATGCGCTCGACCACGTCGCGCGGCAGCGGCCGCGGCTCGAAGCTGCGCACCATGCGCCGCTTACGGACGACGTCCTGAAACTCCATCAGGCGGCCAGCCCATGATGCACTGCGTACACCACCGCCTGCGCGCGATCGCGAACGCCGACTTTGCTGAAGATATTGTTGACGTGGGTTTTCACCGTTGCCTCGCTGATCGACAGCCGCTCGGCGATCTCGCGGTTGCTATAGCCCGCCGCGATTTCGCGGAGAACCTCAGCCTCGCGCTGGGTCAATCCGTCTGGATAACCGGGCGCGACCGCGTGCGCCCCCGTCGCCCCAGCGCCCGCCAGCGTGCGCTCGATCAGCCGACGCTGGACCGACGGATCGAGCAGCGCCTCGCCCCCGTGCACCAGGTGTATAGCCCGCTGGATTTCGGCCGCGGGTGCGTCCTTGGTCAGATAGCCGCGCGCGCCGGCCTCGAGAGCGGCGAACACCGAGTCGTCGTCGGCATAGGTGGTCAACACGATCACGCGCGTGTCGGGCAAGGCTTCCAGGATGCGTCGCGTCGCGGCGACGCCATCGCAGCGTGGCATGCGCAGGTCCATCAGTACGACGTCAGGCCGATGCTGCCCGGCCAGTTGCACCGCCTCGTCACCATCGGCGGCCGCGGCGACGACCTGGATGCCTGGAGACAGTCCAAGAAGCATCACCAGGCCTTCGCGGACGACAGTCTGATCGTCGGCCACGAGCACCCGCACGGCCGAGTCGTCGCCAGTCATGCCATGAGCTACCACACCCCGCCGCCCTCAGGCTCCACGCTCACGTGCATTGAAGCCCATCGGCACAAACCCATCCGTGGCACCCCTCGGCTGCCTGCGCATGTCGAGCAGACCATACCCGCGCCGTGCGTCCGACGGGCTCACGCGTCATCCACCAGCATGCACATGATCAAAGTCGGAGCTCGTCATGCCTTCGGCAACCACAATCGCACCCGAAAGCCGGTTGGCACCGCCCCTGCCTCCAGCCTGCCGCCCGCTAGCTCAGCCCGCTCGCGCATGCCGACCAGACCATACCCCCGCGATCCGTCGGACGCGCTCACGCCGTTAGCGGGCCGCGGTGCCACTCCGACGGGCGCCACGTCCTCGACCACCAGCTCCGCGCCGTCTGGCGTGTAGCGCAAGTGCACGTCCACCGACGTCGCGTCACGCGCGTGCCTCTGCACGTTGGTGAGCGCCTCCTGGGCCGTGCGATACAGCGCCAGGCGCGCCTCCGACGCCAGGACCAGCGGCTCACCGCTCATTTCGAAATGACTGGAGATGCCCGTCGCCTCGCAAAACTCGTCCACCAGCCGCGCCAGGCCATCTGGCCCCGGCAAACTGTCCCCGCGCAACGCGCCGATCGCGCGCCTCGCCTCGCCGAGTCCCTCACTTGCCAGCCGGTGGGCGCGCTCCACGGCCGCGATCGCGGCCGGATCGCCAGGCCGCTGTTCGAGCAACAGGCGCGTGCCTTCGAGTTGGACCGCCAGCGCCGATAGCGTGTGGGCCAGGACGTCGTGGATCTCGCGCGCGATGCGCGCCCGCTCGGCCAGCGCGGCGTGCTCGATCTCGTCGGCGCGCGTGCGCTGCAGTTCGGCCAGCAGTGCCTCGGCGCGCTCGCGCTCCTGGCGGATGCGGCGCACCGACGCCGATGCCGTGTACGCGAACGTCAGTCCCAGGGCTGGGAACGCCAGGCCGAACAGGGTGGCTCGTTCCGTCGAGGTCAGTCCGTCGGCGATCAGGAACGCCGCCGACAGGATGACGGCGGCAACCGCGCCGCGACGCACGTCCAACCGCAGCCCGGCGAGCACCATCGCGCCCGCGATGCCAAACACGGGCCCCGTACCTGGTGCCACCAACATCAGGCCGGCCGACGCGAGACCGAGTATCCAGACGCCCACCTCCCGCCAGCGGGTGCCTCCAAGCAGCCAGCCTGCGCTCATCGCCAGGGTCAGTGCGCCAACCAGTGCCAGCCGCGGCGAGGCCGCAGAATCGCGCAGCGACTGGATGACCAGGGCCACCAGTAGCGCCGGACCGAGCCACATACGCCAGCTCATGCCCACGTCACAGTCCAGTGCGCAGCGGCTGCTCGTGGCTCACTTGCCATCGACATCGCTGATTCGGCTGTCGCCAGCAGGCCGCCGGGGGCGTCCTCGACGATCGAGTCGACGGCGCAGCCACGCCCATCGCCGCGCTCATCGCTGACCGTGCCAGCTGCACGGCCCTTTGCTGAGGTACGTGCCTTCGATATCGCGGCGACGCTGTAGCCTGCATGCCACCGCGGTGTCCTCGGCGATCGGACCGACGGCGCTGCCGCGCCCATGGCTGCCGCGCCCGCTGACCGTGCGAGTTGCACGGCTCATTGCCGAGGCACTTTGCCGTCGATGCCGCCTGCCCGCCGTCGCCCGCACGCCGCCGCCCGCGCTCGCTTTCACCGCGTCTCAAGCGTACGCACGA
>JAFAWJ010000291.1 GCA_019242065.1 Chloroflexota bacterium | reverse complement strand
GGTCATGATTCTGGATGACATACAGGAATTGCCACGCGGGCTGCTGGCGCGCCGGTGTACCGCGGGTGTGTGTGCCACCGCTGCGGCGGGTCGGCTGGCCTTCGTACAGCCAACCCTGTTGGATGCAGCGGGCGGCCTCGGCCAGCGTGCCCGCGTACTCCGCGTAGTAGCCCTCGTGATCTCCGAGCAAGTACCGCCGCAGGATGTGGTGAAAATCGTCCGCGTACACGGCGTCCATGCCAAACCCACCCTGCTCGACCGACTGCAAGTAGCGCACGTCGTTCTCGCTCGATTCCGCGATCAGCACGATGCTGCGCTCCGCACCCACCGACTGCCGCGCGGCTTGCGTCAGCTCGGCCAGGATGTGGCGGGGTGACTCGTCGAAGATCGCGTGGGTGGCATCCAGCCGCAAGCCGTCCGCGTGGTACTCGTTCAGCCACATCCGGGCGTTATCCACCGCCAACGCTCGCACGTGCGGGTTCGCGTAGTTGATCGCCTCGCCCCACGGCGTCTCGAATCGATCGGTGAAGTAGTCGGGCGAGAAATCTCGCAGGTAGTTGCCGTCAGGGCCGAAATGGTTGTAGACGACGTCGAGGATCACGCCGAGCTCGAGCGCGTGCGCGGCGTCGATGAACCGCTTGAGGGCCAGCGGGCCGCCATACACGTGCGAGACCGCGAACAGGTCCACGCCGTCGTAGCCCCAGTTGCGAGTGCCCGGGAACTCGGCGAGTGGCAACAGCTGGACGGCCGTGACCCCCAGCCGCTTGATGCGCGGCAACTGCGCGATGAGCGCGTCGAGCGTGCCCCCTGGCGTAGCGGTACCCACGTGAACCTGGTAGATCACCAGACCCTCGATGTGCAGCCCACGCCAGCCGTGGTCGTTCCACTCGAAGGCCGTCGCGTCGACGACTTCGGACGGCCCGTGAACCCCCTGCGGCTGACTGCGCGAGTACGGGTCGGGTCGGCTCAGTTCGCCGTCGAGGCAGAACCGATAGCGGGTGCCTGGCCGAGCCTCCGGCGCTTGTCCGGACCACGTGCCGGTCTCATCCCGCGCGAGAGAGACTCGACGCCCGAGTTCGACGAGTTCGACCTCAACCGACTGCGCGTCCGGCGCCCATACCTGAAATCGCGTCCCGCTCGGCGTCGGTGCCGCTCCCATCGCCAGCCGCCACTCCATTCGCTTCAGATGCCGCCTCCTTGCGGCAGGCCGCTACGCAATCAGCGTACCGCCGCCTCAGAAAGGGGCGCGTCGCAGTGGCGGGTCTTCGAACCGGCGCTGAACGTCAGGCGGCGGCGCCGTCGGCGTCTTCGACCGCCATCTTGTAGCCGAAACCCCGTACGGCCACGATCGCCGGCGCGGGCACTGGCCCGCCGCTCAGCTTCACGCGCAGCCTGCGGATGTGCACGTCGATGGTGCGGCCACTACTCGCGTCCTGGTAGCCCCAGACGATCGTCGCCAGGTCGTCGCGCGACAGGATCTCGTCGGGCCGACTCGCCAGCGCCGATACCAGCCGGTACTCGGTCGGAGTCAATTGAATGGCTTCCCCACCCAGGGTTACGCGTCGGCGCGAGCGATCGATGACCAGCTCGCCCACACGGATGTGGTCCGGCGGCGACGGCGCGACATCCGCCGTGCGTGTGTGCATCGTCCGCCGCAACACCGCCTCGACCCGCGCCTCGAGTTCGTAGATGTCAAATGGCTTGGAGATGAAATCGTCCGCGCCCAGCTTCAGCCCGAGAATGGCGTCACGTTTCTGTTGCGTGGCGCTGCAGATCACGATTGGTACGTCCACGAGCGCCTTCAGACCGGAGCACAGCACCAGGCCGTCGACGTCGGGCAGTATCAGGTCCAGGATGATCAGATCCGGACGGGTTTGTTCGAGCAGCGTCCTGGCATCACTCCCGGTTTCGGCGAGCCAGACGCGGTAGCCACTCGACTCCAGCGCGTCCGTCAGCGTCTGGGCGACAGCGTGGTCATCCTCGACCACCAGAATGGTGGTGGTGCCCTGCTTCTTTGGCTGACTGACCACGCTTCGCCCCTGTCTACCCGGACGCTAAGCCCGGGTGTGACGGTTCGTATGATTCAAAGCGCAGGTGTCGCATGCTACGTGCCACGGCTGGAAACCAGGACGACGTCGACATCGCGCTCGTCGTGGCCGAGGCCAGGCGTGTGCTGACCGCCAATCGGCAGCGGGGCACATCCGCGTGGGGCGATCGCGTCTACGATTTTGTCTGCCCGTCACCCGTCGCCTATCCCTTTCAATGGCAGTGGGACTCGTGCTTCCACGCGATCGCGCTGTTGACGCTCGACCCCGGGCTGGCCAAACAGGAGCTGCGCTGCCTGCTCCAGGGTGCCCAACCTGATGGCTTCCTGCCCCACATGCTCCTGTGGCAGGCCCAGTTCCATGCAGCGGCTCAGACCGACTACTCGATCGTCCTGGCGCACCCGTTCTACACCGCGACCGTGCAGCCGCCGGTTCTCGCTCGCGCCGTGTGGCGCGTGTATCAGGCCACCACGGATCGCGACTTCCTGCTGGACGTGCTGCCACCCACGCTGCGCTACTTCCGCTGGCTGAAGGCCTACCGCGACCCGGATGACGACCAGCTCCTGGCCATCATTCAGCCCGACGAATCAGGCCTGGACGCCAGCCCCAAGTACGACCGACTCATGCGGCTGGCAGAGGTGCCGCCCGAGAACTTCCCCGCCGCCCTGCGCAGCAGCATGCAGCGCCTGTTCGGTGCGTATGCCCCCCATCGCGAGGACCCTGCGCGCCTGCTGGCGCTGGACGTGTTCAACTGGGAGGACGTCATGGTCAACAGCATCTACGCTGATGGGCTGCAGTGCCTGGGCGGGCTGTGTCGCGAGGCGGGCTATCCACCAGCCGAAGCCGCCGAGTTCGAGAGGCGCGCACGGCGGGTGCGCAGCGCGCTCGAAGAAAAGTGCTGGGACGAGCGCGCCGGCGCCTTCTGGGACCTGTACGGGTATGCCGAGGAGCGCGAGCGTACCCTCACCTTTACCAGTCTGTTCCCGCTGATCCTCGACTCGCTCGACCGCCACATGGTGGGGCGGCTGGTCGAAGAGCACCTGCTCAACGAGCACGAGTTCTGGCTGCCTTTCCCGGTGCCGAGCGTCGCCGCGACACAGCCAGCCTTCGACCCCGAGTACCGCACCGGCGCGATCTGGCGGGGTTCCACGTGGGTCAACACCAACTACTACCTGTACTGGGGATTGCGCGCTCACGGCTATCGTGATGTGGCCACCGAGCTTGCCAAACGCACGGTTCAAATGGTCGGCACCGGCGGCATGCGCGAGTTTTTCCATCCCTACACGGCCGAGGGCCAGGGCGCCATCGACTTCGCCTGGAGCGCGCTGGTGCTGGACCTGATCCACGCCGAAGGCTGGACAAGCTGACCAGGAGCATGCCCGGGCACGGTACGCCCGTTCGTCTTCGACCCGAGGTCGCCGAAGCGCTGGCATGGGGCCGCCCGGTCGTGGCGCTCGAGACCACGCTCATCGCCCACGGCCTGCCCCGTCCCGAGAACCTGATGCTGGCGCGCGAGCTCGAGGACATCGTGCGCGCCGAAGGCGGTGTTCCCGCCAGCATCGGGGTCATCGCCGGCCAGCCGGTGGTGGGCCTGTCGAGCGACGAACTGGAACATATCGCCACTGCCGAGGACGTCCCCAAACTCGGCGTGCGCGACCTCGCGCCGGCCATCGCCGGCGGCCGCGACGGCGCCACGACCGTTGGCAGCACCGCGCTGCTGG
>JAFAWJ010000096.1 GCA_019242065.1 Chloroflexota bacterium | reverse complement strand
ATCACATGCCAGGGTTGCAGAACACCTACGCCCATCTTCGCTTCTCCTGCGCGGACTATACATCTTCACTACGTCAGCCAAAAACCAATGGTTCACCCGCGTTAACAAGATCCAAACCGTTGCTGGCGGGCCGCAGTTTCGAATGCTAAGGTGAAGCCGCCCCTTCTGTGGCTAGCGTGCCACGGATGGATTGGCCCACCACATGGAGCACGCGACGCGAGTCGAGCGAACAGCACTGGTGGTCGACGACGATGTCTTCGTCGTGTCGGCACTGGCAGAGTTACTCGAGGACGACGGCTTCGACGTCCAGACGGCAACCAACGGATTCAGCGCCATGCGCCACGCGACAACTGCTTGCCCGACGGTGATTCTGCTCGACGTGGTGCTGCCCGAACGCTCGGGCACCGAGCTCCTGGCCGACTTGCGCGCCGATGCGGCCACACACGACCTGGCGATTGTGCTGGTGACAGGACACGCCGACGAGCTCACCGAGGCGGTGCTGTCCGAGGCGGATGCCGTCGTCGCCAAGCCGTTCGACGCCGACGAGTTGCTGGCGATCGTCCAGCGTGCCATCCAGAACGCGGCCAGCCGGCGTGTGGAGGTCGCGCGGGTGACGGCGGTCAGCCATCGCGAAACGGGGATGCGCGGACACCGGGCCGCCGCACGGCGCGCCCGCGGGCGGCGCTAAAGGGTTGACATCTAGAACGGACGTTCTATAATGGGTGCGTGTCACCCGCGTCCGCTGCCCAGCCGCGAACCTCGATGGAAGACCACTTTGAATCTCCGCCGTTTCGCCTGGTTCTCTCCCGCGACAAGCGCGATCGTCTGACCGCCCACCTGGCCGCGCTCAATCAGTGGTGTGCGTGCGGCGTGGCAGGCTGCCGCGCCGAGGGCCTGCCCGTCGTGCTGGTGGAAGATGAGCAGGAGGCGGTGCTGTGTCCCGTGCACCAGTTGGTACTGCCGGATGGCTCGGCCGTGACGGGTGAGCCGCTGCTGGCGATCTCGCCCTGGTTTGGTCGATAAACGTTAGCGATGCGTTAGCAACTACTCGGCGGTCCAGGACGTCCTACTAGATGGAAGGCCCACACAGAAGGACTCCACGCACTCATGTATCTGCTCGATCAACCGCGCAATGGCACTTTTACACCCCGGGAACTCGCTCGGCTTGCGGCGTATCGGGCCGCGGTTGCCGCGGGCTTCTATACAGACTGGGACGGCAGCGCCGTCAGCACCGATACCGAGGAGCTGGCGTGGCTGGGATGTGGCGACTATCCGTTCACCGCGGAAGAGCACCAGCGCCTGGATCGCCTGCGTGCAGATGTCGAGGCGGGGCATTTCGCCGACGATCAGCCCGCGGTTGCCGCGCCGCCCGTTCCGTAGAAGGAGCGCGACACGGCTGCCGGTTGGAGGCGGCCAGCAGTCGTGTACCTCGCGCTCCGGCGCCTAGTATCGGAGGCGACCTGGCAAAAAGCAAGAGGCCAGGCATCGTCGGCCGTGCGCCGACTTCTTGCCACTTCTTTGCGGGTCAGTAGGAGCGCGGCATGCCCAGCACGTGCTGACCGACATACGCCAGCACCAGGTTGTTGTTGATCGGCGCCACGCTGTACAGCCGCGTCTCGCGGAACTTGCGCTCGACGTCGAACTCGACCGCAAAGCCGTATCCGCCGTGCGTATCCAGACACGCGTTCGCCGCGTCCCACGCCGCCTGCGCGGCCAGTAGTTTGGCCATGTTGGCTTCCGCGCCACACCGCTGGCCGGAGTCGAATAACCACGCCGCTTTATGGCGCAGCAGGTCGGCCGCTTCCAGTCGAGCATGCGCCTGCGCGATCGGAAACTGCACGCCCTGGTTGGCGCCGATGGGTCGCCCAAAGACGACCCGCTCAGACGCGTAGTGCGCGGCGCGCTCCACAAACCAGCGGCCATCGCCGATGGACTCCGCGGCAATCAGAATCCGCTCCGCGTTCCAGCCGTCGATGATGTATCGAAAGCCGGCGCCCTCTTCGCCAACCAGGTTGGCCGCGGGCACCTCCAGGTCCTGGATGAACAGCTCGGTCGTATGGTGATTGAGCATGGTCTGGATCGGGCGGATTTCGATCTGGCCGCGCTCAACCGCCTGCGCGAGATCCACCAGGAACACGCTGAGTCCGCGTGTCTTGTCGGTCAGCTCCTCGTAGGGCGTGGTGCGGGCCAGCAGCAACAGCAGGTCGGAGTGCTCCGCGCGCGAGGTCCATACCTTCTGGCCGTTGACGAGGTAACAGTCGCCGTGGCGCACCGCCGTCGTTCTGAGGCGTGTGGTTTCCGAACCGGCATCCGGCTCGGTGACGCCAAAGGCCTGCAGGCGAAGCTCGCCGCGCGCGATGGGCGGCAGGTAGCGTTGCTTCTGGTCCGCCGAGCCGTGGCGCAGCACCGTACCCATGATGTACATCTGGGCATGCGCCGTGGCGGCGTTGCCACCGTTGCGGTTGATCTCCTCGAGGATGATGGACGCCTCGGTGATGCCCAGTCCGGCGCCGCCATAGTCGACTGGAATGAGCGCGGCGAGCCAGCCGGCCTCGGTCAGCGCACGCACGAACTCGGTCGGATACGCGTGGGTGCGATCCAGGTCGCGCCAGTAACTATCTGGATAGGCGGCGCATAGCTCGCGCACCGCGGCGCGAATGGCGGCGTGTTCCTCCGAGGTGCTGAAGTCCATGGCTTGTCGCCAGAATACC
>JAFAWJ010000477.1 GCA_019242065.1 Chloroflexota bacterium | reverse complement strand
GCTGACGTTACCACACGTCTACCAATCGGTGACAGACGCTCAGGCGTATGCTTGCCGACGTGGCTGATGCCTCGGTCCTGACCGCACCGCCCATCGCCTCGTCAAGCGAGCTGGCGGATCGACTCAGCGCGATTCAGGCTGTATTGCCGCCAGGCGACGGACTCGCGTGGTTCAACAGGATGTATCTGCTGGTGACCGAGTCGGTCCGCGACAACCTGGGACAACAGGCCTTCGCCGATGCCGCCTGGATGGGACAACTGGACGCCGTTTTCGGCAACCTGTACCTGGACGCGGTGCGCAATTCGGTGCAGGCGCCGGACCAGGTCGCGCGCGCCTGGGCGGCGCTCCTGGAGCAGCGCAGCCAGACTGGCATCGCTCCGTTGCAGTTTGCGCTGGCGGGCATGAATGCCCACATCAATCGGGACCTGCCCGTGGCAGTGGTGACGACCTGTCAACAGCTGAGCACCGCACCGGACGCCGGCGCGCACCACGCTGATTTCGAGCGCGTCAATACCGTGCTGGCGGGGGCGGAGCCCGGCATTCGCGAACTCGTCGAAGGCCAGCCGCTGGCCGAGGCCGATCAGTTGTTCCCTGGATTGCAGGACGTGGTGGGCAATTTCAGCATGGTCCAGGCGCGCGAGACCGCCTGGGTCAACGCGCAGACGCTGTGGGCGCTGGATCAACTCGGCGGCGTCCAGGGCGCGGCGTACCTGGACGGACTGGATCACCTCACGGGTTTCGCCGGTCGCGGCCTCCTCATCCGCCTCAATCGGACTCAATCGGACGCTGTAAGGTCGGCCCCCGCGGACTTCAGGGCATGACCAGGCAGAACGCCCGTATGCGCGCCCGCGTCGACGACGGGTGTGCCGTTGACGACCACCATGTCGATGCCTGACGGATACTGTTCAGGCGCCTCGAAGGTTGCCTGGTCGAGCACCGTCGCGGGGTCCAGCAAGACCAGGTCGGCTGACGCGCCCACGCGCAAAGTGCCACGATCCGTCAGACCCAGACAGACGGCGGGCGCCGAGGTCATGCGCCGAATGCAGTCCTCCAACGACAGGATCCCCGCCTCGCGCACATAGCGACCCAGGTAGCGCGGGTACGTACCATAGGAGCGCGGGTGCGGTCGACCGACAAGCACCGCGTCCGTCGCGACCAGGTGGGCCGGATGGGTGATGCACTGCCGCAAGCCGTCTTCAGTAGAGCCGCCATGGGCCACGAAGCCGGCCGTCAGGTCGCTCTCGACCAGCAAGTCACACACGGCGTCGACCGGATCGGAGTGACCGCGGGCGCGCATGAAATCGGCGAGCGAGCGGCCGACGAACTCGCGTAGCGGCTCGGATTCGCCGACGCCGCTGATCATGAGCGTCGAAAGATCGGCGTCGAAGCGCGCGGGGCGCTCGGCGCGCAGTCGCTGACGTGCGACCGGATCGCGCAGACGCTGCATCAAGTGCGCGGGGCCGCCGGCGTGCGCCCAGAATGGGATGTACATCAGGAACATGCTGCAGCCGGCGTTGTACGGATAGGTGTCGAACTGGATCTCCACTCCGCGCGCTCGAGCGGCATCGATGACGGGTAGCGCTTCGGCGTTGCGCATGTGCGAGACCAGCACCCGTACCCCTGAGCGCTCGGAAACTTCCACCATCTCGCGGACGGCGTCGACCACGCCGAGCGCGTAGCGCACGTGCGCAACCAGGGTGCCGCCATGCCGGGCGACGACCTCGCCCAACGACACGAGCTCGTCGGTTGTACAGGTGCCGTGCGGAAAGTAGTCCAGGCCGGTTCCCAGGCCGTACGCACCCTGGCGAAGACCCGCCTCCAGCAGGTCGCACATCTGCTGGAGCTCCAGGTCGCTCGGCGGCCCGTCGCGCCAGCCGCACGTCATCAGGCGGAGGGCCTGGTGGGGGACCACGTACAGAGTGTTGGTGGCGGCGCGAGCCTCGAACTGGCGCGTGAATTCCGCCACGGACTGGCTGGCGATATCGACGCGTGGATTGCCGTACAGACCGGCCAGGTAATACTTCACCTCCTCTAACCGCGCGGGAGAGAGCGGGGCGTACGACAGCCCGTCGGCGCCGAGCAATTCAGTCGTCACGCCCTGGTGGACTTTTGGCTCATTACCTGGCCGGGTGAGGAGCGGCAGGTCGGAGTGGGAGTGCACGTCGATGAAACCGGGGCACAGGACGCGACCGTCGGCTTCAACGATGCGGGTTGCCTCTGGTGCCGACAAATCACCGATGGCCACGATGCGCTCGCCGTCGACGGCGACATCCGCCTGGTATGCGGGGTGACCGGTGCCGTCGACAACGCGGGCGTTACGAAAGAGGAGTGAGCAGCTCAGGTGGAGACTCCCACCGTCGGCGCGTGCCGACGCAGCACGTAGTAATCGCCAAATTGTGCGACCGGGGTGTAGTTGTTGGCCATATACGCCTCCAGGTCGGCATTCTGGGCGGGCTTGCCCCAGAACAGCAATTGGGACTCGGAGACGACCACAAAATTCACCGGAGCGTCCTGAAGGGTGCTGATAACCGTCGCCAATTCCGCGGGAGAGGCAGCACCAGGGTACAGGTGGGCGAAGCGCGTGGGATTGGGTCGATCCGCCAGCACGTACAGCAGGGGCGCCGTCGGATACACGAAGACGGCTTCGCCAGGGCGAGTGTTGGCGCGGAGGTACTCGGCGGTGGCGACCAGGCGCGTGGCTTCCAGCGTCGGCACGGTGATACCGGCCATCGCCGGGGGCTGGGTGAGCCGAGTCCGCGGCGCGAACTGCATCGCGCCGCTCGGGTGTTCGGATTGGCTGGTGTCGACCAGACCGATAAAACCGTCGGAGCGCACGCCCAGATTCCGCGCGGCGGTAGCCAGCGGCACCAGGACCAGCGCGGCGGCCAGCACGTATCGACTAAAACCGTGCACATTCCAGCGCCGGACCAGGTCCGTGAACAGATACGCCAGGACCACGGACCCGATGGCCAGCGGCAGGCACGCCGACCAGGTCAGGTGGACTTCGTCGACACGCGGATATTGCGTCAAAAAAGTGACCGCGCTGGCGAGCGTCAGCCAGCGCAACGTCCACAATGTGCGCGGGGACACGTTCGGTCTGGTCGTGAGGAGCAGGGCCGCGGCGAGAATCGACACGAACGGGAGTGCCAGGGCCCAGCCGTAGGCCGCCCGACCCGGCGCCAGCAACGCTGCTAGCGGCAGTGGCTCGCCCAACTCGGCCGTGACGACCAGCATCGTCGTGCCACACGCCAGGGCGAGTGCCAGTCCCAGCAGTCTGGCGGGCCAACTACGAGCACGCACTACCAGGAGCAGGGCGAGCGCCAGGCCCAGGACGGTGGCCCATGCGCCACCACCTGGACCGGTCAGCGGATACCACAGCACGTCCTGATTGGTGTCGCCGACGAAGCTCTTGACCAGGCTCACGTCCCAGTTGAGCGTCGACAGCAACGCGATCAGCCACGGCAGGCTGACCAGGCAAAAGCCGATCCCCAGACACACGACGCCGCCAACGAACGGTCCGAGGCGCTGACCGTCCGACGCGACCCGAACAGGACGCAGCACGGCGTACGCGGCCGCCACCAGCGGAAGGATGAAGTACTCGGCGATCGGCAAACTGGCGTGGGGGTGGATCAACCAGAGCGTGGCCGCCAGCACGAGCACGAGCAGGATGAACTGCAGCACGCGCAGCGGACGCGTGACAGTCGGTCCTTGCCAGGCGAGTCCCAGGACCAGCGCCAGGCCGAGGAGCACGCCGGCGTTCTGCTTGAAGACGAACGTCAGCCCGGTCAGGGCGCCGAGGCCGGTCAACAGCGCGGCACGCCGCACTCCGACCAGGCCGTGCAGACGCATGAAGAGCCAGACCGCGACGATGGTCAATGCGGCACTCGGCCAACCGGGGTGCGGCTCCCAGGTGGAGGGCAGGCGGTCCAAGCCGACCAGGATGAACAGCGACGGCAGCACCGCAATGGCCGGCCTGACCAGGGGTCGACACATAACGTAGAGCCCCAGGCCGAGCACGACGCGGCTGAGGAGGCCGACGACGCGGACGTCGATCAGCGGCGACCCACCGAACACACTCATGACCGCGGCATGCAGGTACAGCAGTCCAGGCGTGTAGAGCGAATCGAAGTCGCGATACGGAACCTGGCCATGCAGTACGCGCGTGGCCTGTTCCACGAAATAGCCCTCGTCCTGGGCATCCACCCCGAAGCGCACCAGCACCAGGTCCACGCACAGGACCGCAAGCAGGCAGGCCAGCGCGATGACGTCCTCACCGCGCTTCTGGTGGGGCCGCTCCAGGCGGGCAGTCGTCAGCCCATCGGCGGACGGCACCGCGCCCCTGCCGACTGTGTCAGTCGGTGGCGGAGTCAGGGTTAGACGAGACACAGGTGTCGCAAGTCGGGCCCGCGGACGTCAGGTAGCGGCCGCGGGGACGACGGCCCGCCGATCCAGTGCTCCAGGCCGTCGGCGGTCAGCACCCAGTGTTCGTCACCGCGGGTAAAGCCGGGCGTATTCGTGCACCACGAGTATGTGGCGACGCCGGTGGTCGTTTTCTGCGTGGTGTCACCGTTCGAGTTCTCGGCGCCGTGCTCGCACTCGGTGGGAGTGCCCATCGCGCCGTCGGTGGCCTGCGCCAGGGCCGCGAAGCCAAATAGAAACATGGGCGACTGGTCGGGCAAGCACCATGGTGCATGCCGGGCGGTGGGCAGCACCCACACCTGCTGCCGCGGCACACCCGTGAGGCCGATGGCCAGCAGCGCGACGCACGCCAGTCCCAGGCCGAGCTCCAGGCGAGGTCGCGTCGGCGCGTTGGTCACCGTGTCGAGTTGAAAAAGGGCTCGAGTGCCTGGAGTAGACCGCGGGGATTGTCACCCTGGATCGTGTGGCCGGCGTCGGCGATGATTTCCCAGCGGCCGTCGGGCAGCGCCGCTGTGAATTCGGCCGCGGTCGCGTTCGACAGCGACTCGCTGCGTGCGCCGCGGGTCAGCAGCGTAGGGACGGTCACGGCCGACAGGCCATCCCAGAGCGCGCGGCGGCTGGCGGCCATCGCCGCCCGGTCGCGACGCAGGATCTGGGCTCGGTCGTACTTCCACGTCCAGCGGCCGTCTGGCAACTGGCGCAGGTTGTGGAGCAGACTGCGGCGCAGCAGGCGTCGATCGCGGGCCGGATTGAACGCCATTGCGCGCTCGACGAAGTCTTCGACGGAATCCAGCTCGGCGGGTCCGGCCATAAAGTTGAAGACGTTGTTCGCCCCGGGCGTCGCGGCCGGAGGCGGCGGGTTGCGCTCGCCCGGCGCGGAGTCGACCAAGACGAGCGCCCGCAGCGTCGGCGCCGCGGTCTCGGCGTAGGTCAGCGCCACCATGCCGCCCATCGAGTGGCCGACGAGCAAGAAATGGTCGAGGCCCAGCAGTTGTGTCAGGCTCTTGACGTCCGACGCCTGCGTTTCGGTGCTGTAGTCGCCCTCTGGCGCCCATTCCGAATCGCCGTGGCCGCGCATGTCCAGCGCCAGACAGTGGTAGTCCTGGCGCAGCACCAGGCACACCAGGTCCCACGTGCGGGCGGTCAGCCCGACCCCATGCAGAAACAGGATGGTCGGCTTGTCGGGGTGGCCCCAATCCACCAGGTGAAAACGCAGGCCATTGGCGGCGACCGTGAGATGCTGGGGCAGCAACACCTCGACCGGCTGCAGGCCCGCGACGGCCGCGGCCTGATCGAGGTGTTCGAGCTCGGTGAGCGTCGCGTGTTCAGTGTCTGTCAATGATCATCCTCAACCGCGACTAGTCTAGAAGTTCGGCCGCCGGCCCAGTTTCAGAGATCTTTGCTGACTTTGTCCACGTAGTACGCCCACAGGCCGTGGCCACGGAATTCGCCAGTGGCGCGAGGCGCGCGGGCGGGTGGGGCGTCCATCTTGAAGTGAGGCACCTGCCAGAACGGTGGCTGGGCGGCGGCTTCGTCGAGCAACTCGTCCGAGGTATACGGATGGTCGCGACCCATCAGGCTGAATGCCCAGGCGTTCAACTGCGCCTGCTCCTCGAGCTGGACCATGTTCATGACCGACTCCTCCAGGTCGATGCCGGTGGTCACCGCGCCGTGGCCTTTGAGCAACGCCACCTTGCCGTGCTCCTTGACGGCCTCGGCCACGCCGACGCCGTCGGCGTCGGTCAGGATCAGCTTGGAGTGGGGGTAGACGCCGATGGGTTTGCGCACCAGCCGCGCGCCTTCATTGCGCAGTGGGCGGATGCGCTTGTCGAGGACGCTCATCAGAATCGTGAAGCGCGGGTGGGCGTGGACGACCGACTGGACCTCGGGAAAGGCGCGATAGATGCACGAGTGCATCTTGACTTCGTAGCACTGCGAGACACCGGCGGGGGCTTCGAGCTTGTTGCCCTCGAGGTCGCAGAGGACCATGTCGTCGGGGCCGAGCTCGCTGAGGATGTCGAGCGCGTAGCCGCGGCCTTTGATCAGGAATTTGTCGGGGGACTCGGGCACGCGCTTGCTGGCGTGGCCGACGGAGGCGGTGAGCTCGCTGGCGAGGCCGAAGGCGGCGAGGATGCGGTTGGCGACGGCCACCTCGTAGCGGGTTTGTTCATAGCTCATTACCCCTCACAATACTTTCCTGCTGATGAGAAAGTTCCGTTTTGGTGTCACCGGTCGAGGGGATACGCTCGCGGCCTGGCGCGACTTCGCTCGCAAGGCCGAGTCGCTCGGGTACGACACGCTCGTGCTGCCCGACCACTTCGCGCGGCAGCTCGCGCCCATCCCGGCGTTGATCGCCGCCGCGCAGGTCACCTCGACGCTCAGGCTCGGCACACTCGTGCTCGATAACGACTTCCGCCACCCGGCTTCCCTGGCCAAGGAGCTCGCCACGCTCGACCTGCTCAGCGAAGGCCGCCTCGAGGTCGGCATCGGCACCGGCTCCCAGCCGCGCGACAACGAGCAGGCCGGCATTCCCCTGGACCCACCCGGCAAGCGCTTCGAACGCCTGCGCGAGACACTCGCCATCCTTGACGCCTGCTTCTCCAGCGACGAGGTCAACTTCGACGGCACGCATTACCAGCTCAAAGCCTTCATGTCCTACCCGCGCCCGGTGCAGCCGCGCGTGCCCTTGATGCTCGGCGCCCGCGGACCGCGCATGCTGCGCCTGGCCGGCCGCCGAGCGGACATCATCGGCGTCATGGGCGGCCCCGAGTCCAATCACGCCGAGCAGCTCGAGGTCGTGCGCGCCGCGGCGGGCCAGCGATTCGAGTCGATCGAGTTCAACCAGCTGTATCTGCAGGTCGACGTCGACGGCCAGCGCAGCGGCCTGCCCGGCAACCGGCTGCCAGCCCTGGTCGGCTCGCACGAGCAGATCGTCGAGCAGCTCCTGGCTCAGCGCGAGCAGGAGTTGATCTCCTACGTTGTGGTGATCGGGACCGCGATCGACGCCTTCGCCCCGATTGTGGCCAGGCTGCGCGGCACGTGACCTAAACTCACGGTAAAGTGCCACTTCTCACCGGACCCCACCGAGCATGATGCGCGCCGGTGGAGGTGGGATGGGCGGCATGGGACTGGGCGGCGTCGGCGCCCTCCGCGAGCAACAGCGCGCGCTGCGCGCGCTCGAAGGCGGACCGCCGCCCGATCTGCGCAAAACGCTCGGCCGCGTATGGCAGTGCTTCGAGCCGTACCGGCTGCACCTGGCGGTGGGCACGCTGCTGATGCTGGGTGGGCTGGGACTGATGCTGATCCCGCCGCTTCTGATTCGCGCGCTGATCGACGTCGCCATCCCGACCGGCAACTTGCAGATGGCCTTTGTGCTGGGTGCGGGGATCTTTCTGCTGCCGGTGGGCAGCGCCATCCTGAGCCTGGGGCAGAACGTCCTGAGCGCGCACGTCGCCCAGGGCGTGATCGCCGACCTGCGCAGCCGGTTGTATCGCCACCTGCAAACCCTCGGGCTGGACTTTTTCACCTGGACGCGTGCCGGCGAAATCCACTCACGCTTCGTCAACGACGCCGGTGGCCTGCAGAACGTGCTGACCCAGTCGTTCCTGGGGACGTTCGCCAATATGCTGACGGTAGTCGGCACCATCCTGGTGATGTTGTTCATGGACTGGCGGCTGACGCTGGCGGCGCTGGTGGCTCTGCCGTCGTTCGCGCTGCCGGTGCTGTACTTCGGCAAACGGCGGTACCTGGCGGTGCTGCGCGTCCAGGCGGCGCTGGCCAGCCTGTCGGTGGTGCTGGACGAAACGCTCAGTCTGTCGGGGGCGATTGTCGTCAAAAGCTTCGGCATGGAGCCGCGCGAGGCGGCGCGCTTCGAGCGTGTCAACGCGCGGGTCCGCGAAGCACAGATCCAGCAGGTGTTGACCGGGCAGTGGCTGTCCGTCCTCGTCCAGGGCCTCGCGGCTCTGGGGCCGGCACTGCTGTACAGCCTGGGCGCGTACCTGGTCATCACTAATCAGGTCGCGCTGGGCACCGTGGTCGCGTTTGCGACGTACCTGGCGCAGCTGTATCAACCGGCGTCGTCGCTCGCTGGAGCCAACGCGACGCTGGTCGGCGGACTGGCGCTGTTCGACCGGGTGTTCCAGGTGCTGGATCTCGAACCCCGGGTGCGGGAGCCGCAGCAGCCTACGCCATTGCCCGTGGCGCACACGGCAACGGGGCTGACGTTCGAGCACGTAAGTTTCCGCTACCCTGGGCCGCCCGAGGCCGGGCCGGGCGCGA
>JAFAWJ010000417.1 GCA_019242065.1 Chloroflexota bacterium | reverse complement strand
TGGGGCGTGGACTACTACCAGCGCGCGGCCATCTCGGAAGAGGTCCTGGAGGTGGTCAAGATGGCCTGGACCCAGAAGGAGGTGACCTTCCAGGGCAAGTACTTCCACTTCGACGAAGCGTTCCCGCACCCCAAACCATTCCAGCAGCCGTATCCGCCGATCTGGGCCGCGGTGCACAGCGACGTCTCCTTCGAGTTCGCCGCGCGTAACAACTACCACATCGCCAAAAACCTGGACACGGACGCCGTCGTGGCCGGCAAATTCGACCTGTATCGCAAGGTCTGGCGCGAGTGCGGTCACGCCGGGCGGATGCCGCGAATGTTCTTGATGCGCTCGGTGCACGTGGCCCCCACTGACGAACAGGCGCACGCCGAGGCACGCGAGTACGTCGCTCCGGGTGGCGAGCGAATCGGCGGCGGCCCGATCGCCCAGACCCGCGTCGGCTGGGGCTCGAATGCGCGCGGTATGGGCACGGACAGCGAGCGCGCCGACAACAAGGCGCGCGGCCAGACGATGGTTCAGGCCCAGCGTGACTATCAGTTCAATATCGACAACGGTCTTGCCCTGGTGGGCAGCCCCGAGACCGTGATTCGCCAGCTACAGGCCGGCCAGGCGCGTATCGGCTACGACCTGTTTTGCACGAACCACCAGATCGGGCGCATGCCGCGCGAGCTGGTCGAGCGTTCGATCGAGCTGTTCGGCAAAGAAGTGATCCCTGCCTTCGCCGGCGCGCCGGTCGCCGCCCGGTAGCACGCGCTGTCACTGGAACGAAAACGGCGGGTAGCGATCGGTCAGGCCGAAAAAGTAGCCGTAGACGCGCAGCGTCCAGGTGATCGTGCCCCCGACCAGGGTGAAGGCCCAGTCGGGGTAGTGACCGCCAAAGAGGACCCACACCCAGATGAGCAGCTGGCAGACGCCGACGGCGATACTCAGCGCGTACAGAATGATGAAGTGCGGAATGAGCAGGATGTATCTCACAATTCCGCCAAGAAGCAGGATGGCGAAGAAACGACTGCTGGAGGCAGGCCGTTCAATGAACATGTCGTCCGGTGCGTCGAAACTGAAGGTCGGGTACGCATCCGTCAGGCCGTAGAAATACAGGGCGATACGCGTCACCCAGCGCAGGTAGCCGGCGACCAGGCCGTACGCCCAGCCTGGGTAGCGGCCGGTGAACAGCACCGGAATCCAGATGACCAGCTCCGCGAAAGACAGCGCGATCCCCAGCACGTAGATGACGATCAGGTGCGGGATCAGAATGAGCCCCTTGATGACGAAGCCGACCAGTGGCACCGCCCAGAATCGGGTGCTGCCCACGGGCGGTCTCAACGTCATCCTGATCGGATACGGGTTGATGGGGCTCGTCGCCAGTTCTGTCATTACACGGTTCTCCCTGTCCAGCGACGGATGATACGTGGCAGCGTGCTAGGGTTTCGGCCAGAATCGTGAAGGCCCCGATGCGACGTCTCACCCTGGCACTCGCGTGCAGTTTGATGCTGGTCGCCAGCGGCACGCTGCCAGCCGCGGCGGACCGCTGGTACGACTCGTCGCCGGTGCTCGGCATCATCGACGCGGGACGTCAACCGGACGCCGCCCGTCGAGCGGGCGCCACCTGGGATCGCGCCCTGTTCCTGTGGCAGCTCATCCAGCCGAATAGCGCCAATGACTGGAACCTGGACAGCTACGTGACCCAGTCCAGGCTGGATGCCACGCTGTCAACCGGCCTGCCGGTGGTCGGGGTGGTGCAGGGGACGCCCGGCTGGGCGGACACCGACTACCACGACGGCGCCGCGGGTGTCCCGACGGGCCTCGACTATCCGGTCGACGATCCGCGCAATACCTTCGGCCAGTACATGTTGCGGCTGGCGCGCGCGTACAAAGGCCGCATCAACACGTGGATCATCTGGAACGAACCGGACTTCCTGCCCGGTGAGTCTGGCACCTGGTGGACGTGGTCCGGCAGCGCCGCGGATTTTTACAAATTGCTCAAGACCGGGTATCAGGCGGTGAAAGAAGTCGATCCGTCGGCCAGTGTCGTCTTTCCAGCCACCACGTATTTCGCGGATGCCGTCCACAACCGCGAGCTCTTTCTGAAGCGCGTCCTGGAAGAAGCAAACAAAGACCCGAACGCGCCACCCAACGGATATTTCTTTGACGCCGTCGGCGTCAATCTCTACTGCTCGCTGGACGCCGTCTATCGCGTGTACGGGATCTACAACTCGATTCTGGCCCAGTACCAGCTCCAGAAACCGCTGTGGCTCACGGAGACGAACTGTCCGGTCTACAACGACGCCACCGTTCCCGAACCCGCCTCCGGGCGAATTACCACCAACGAACAGGCCGCGTACCTGATCGAAGCCGTCGCGCTCGCGCGCGCCGCCGGCTATCAGCGCATCGGCTGGTACACCATGGTGGACCACGACGCCAGCACCGGCATCGTTGACCGCTGGGGCCTGCTGCGCGCCGACGACACGCCGCGGCCCGCCTATCTGGCGTTTCAAGTGGCCAGCTCGTACCTGGCACGCTCGGATCTCTCGGTACGGCTCGCGCCGTACGGCACGTTTACCACCAACGGCTGGCCCGTCACCCGCATCCTGGTGGACGATCCGCTGCAGCACACGCGTGTGCAGATCCTGTGGCGGACCGCGGACGGACCGTCGACCGTCGACATCCCGATCAGCGGCACGTCGGCCAAGCTGGTCGACCCTCTCGGTTTTTCGACGCAGGCGATCCGTGGCAACAACGGCTGGAGCGTGCCGCTGCCGCCGCCTCGCGTCGCCCAGCCGTCGGACCCGCCGGGATTCCAGTCGGCTGGTTATCCCGTGCTGCTCGTGGAATCAGGCGTGCCGTCCGGCGGCTGGACAGCAGAACCACCAGTGGTGACCTCACCGCTCATGGCGCTCCTACCGTCCGTGCTCGAACCGGCGACCTCGGCCCCGGTCGTCGCCAGGCCCGGCGCGCCGGCGCCGCCATCCACGGCGGCGCTGCCACCCGCGGTCCAGACCGGCCCCAGCCTGGTGCTGAGCATTGGCAATCCGCAGCCGGGTGACCTGCTGCCGCGCGGCAAATACGTGATGCAGGGCCTGGCCTTCGATCGCTCGGCGAGCACGGGCAGTGGCATCGACCGCGTCGACGTGTTCGAAGAAGCGCGCGAAGCCGGCGGCCAGCTCGTTGGCAACGGCGTGCTGGGCCAGCCGACGACGGATGGCTTTTCGGCGACGATCGACCTGAGCAAAACCAGCGGACAGCACACGCTGTACGTCTATGCGCGGTCGTCGTTGACCGGCAAGGAGACGACGGTCAATCTCCCGGTGAACATCAAGTAGACCGGTCTTCGATCTCCCACGCGTGGTCAAGGGCGTGCCACGCGATGCGCCTCGCGGCGTAGCGCGTCGGCCACTTCGCACCCGCAACCGGGCTGCGCAGCGCATCGAGCACCGCGGCTCGAAACGCGGCCACCGCCTCGGTGTCGCCCCGCGCCGGCTGCCGCAGCTTGAGCCCCATGCGGCTCGCGTACGCGACTTCCGCCCCATACACATGGTCGACAATCTTGTCGCGATCGCGCCCGCCACCGCGGGGGCCCTTCTGGAGCTCGGCAGGCGCCGCAGCCACCACGTCGTCAAAGACCAACCAGGCGGCCTCCACTAACGCCACGACCCGCCGCAACTCGGCAGCGCTCAGTGCCTCGCCGTCTCGATCGGCGATCGCCCCCGGCGCGCCAAAGTCCGTAGTCGCCGAGCCGCGCACATGTTCGACAACCTCCAGGTCGGACGAAGGCTTCCGAACATGCGCACGCCCAACAGCAACCGCATACCGCGGCAAATACTCACGCAATGCCGCCAGCGCGCTGTCTTCGTCGCGCCCCGACCGGCACCAGCCGGGCCAGTCGAAGGCGCAGGCGAACACGCGCTTGCTGCCTACCTCCAGGTAGACCTGAGTACGCTCAGCCGCGGCCGGCTAACCCTTTCCGTTACGGGCCACACCGTTGGTGTGACTGTGACCGTTACTCGGCTCGTCCATCGCCCGCCGCACGCGCTCGGGCGTCAGTGGCAATTCGGTCACGCGCGCGCCGGTAGCCGCCGCGACCGCGTTGGCGACCGCCGCGCCGCCCGGAATCACCGGCGGCTCGCCGACCGGCTTGGCGCCGAACGGCCCGATCGCCGACGGCACCTCGACGAGCACCGCTTCCAGCTCGGGGATCTGCCGCGCCTTGGGCACCGTGTAGTCCATGAAGCTGGAGGTGATCGGTGTGCCCGACTCGTCGTGGACGATCTCCTCGTAGACAGCCCAGCCGACGCCCTGCGCACCACCACCGTGGATCTGCTCCTCGACGGTCGCCGGGTTGATGGCCCGACCTACGTCCTGGATGACCACGTAGCGCACCGGCTCGACACGACCGGTCTCAGGATCGACGCGGACGCGACAGATGTGCACGCCCGTGCCCGGGCTGCGCTCGGTCACCGCCGACTCGCCCTTGCCCACGACCGGCTCGTGCCTGGCGCCAAAGGACGCGCTCAGACGGAAGATCTCCTTCAGCGTCTTGACCTTGCCAGGCACACCCTTGACGCGCACCTCGCCGCCAACCATCTCGAGGTCCTCGACCGAGGCTTCGAGCTCTGCCGACGCGATCTTGAGCACGCGCTCGCGGGCTTCCTGCGCCGCGCGCAGGACCGCCGGTCCCATCGTGTAGATGGTTTTGCTGCCGCCGGTGGCCCCGGCGTACGGCGCGGCATCGGTGTCGACTGTGCTTACGCGCACGTCGTCGGCGCTGTCCATGCCAAAGGCCTCGGCCGCGATGACCTGCAAGCCGTTGTTGGTACCCGTCAGGTCGACCGAGCCGATCGCCACCCTGAGGGTGCCGTCCGACTCGAGTCGGCACAGCGCCGAGCCCGGCTCAGTGCCGCCGAACCAACCGCCCAGGGCCACGCCCACGCCCTCGTTGGGTCCCGCCGCGGCGACCTCGGCGCGATAGATCGGCTCGGCACGATCGAGGCACTCCAGCAGGCCAATGGGTGGCCAGGGTGTCCCATCGGGCCGGGTGTCACCACCGCGTGCCGCGTTCTTCTTGCGGACCTGCATCTGGTCCATGCCGAGCTTTTCGATCAGCTCGCCGACGATGCTCTCCCCGGCGAACATGGCCTGCGGCAGGCCCGGGGCACGGTACGCGCCGGTCGGCGTCTTGTTGGTGACCACCTCGGTGGCATCCAGGTCCAGGTTCTCCCAACGATAGAAGACACCCAGACACAACGCCGCGTGGCCCGCCGGCGAACCCGCCTTGGCGCCCGAGTCGAAGATGACCTCGCCCTTGAGCGCGGTGAACGTGCCGTCCTTGCGGGCGCCGGCCGTGACCCGAAAGACCGACGACGGGGCCGGCCCGGCCGAGCTGAAGTCCTCGATGCGCGTATATGCCAGACGCACCGGCTTGCCGACCGCCACCGAGCAGGCTGCGACCAGCGGCTCGATCAGACCGAACTTGCCGCCGAACCCGCCGCCGACCGGCATGGCGTACACGCGCACCTGCGATGTCGGCTTACCCAGCACCGTGGCGACCTGGTCGCGGGTGCGGAACATGGCCTGCGTGCAGGCGTAGACCACCACGTTGCCGAGCGCGTCGGTGGTCGCGGCGCACACCTGGGGCTCCATGTAGCTCTGGTGGACCCACGGCGTACGGTATTCGCGGGTGACGACCACGTCGGCCTCGGCCAGCGCCTTGTCGACATCGCCGCGGTGATAGCGCTGATGGCTGGCCACATTGGGCGCCTGGGGCGCCTCGGCTTCGCTGCCACGCGACGCGGCGCCGTGCATGCCGAGCTCCTCGTCGCTGCCGCCGCTGCGCATGCGGACCACGGGCGCGTCTGGCTTGAGTGCGTCAAGCATGTCGATGGCGGGCGTCAGCGCCTCGTATTCGACCTCGACCAGCTGCGCGCCGTCTTCGGCGGCCGCTTCGGTTTCGGCCAGCACGACGGCGACGGGTTGCCCGACGTACATCGTGCGCTCGAAGGCCAGCACAATGCTGCGACTCTCGACAGCAGCCCGCAGGTTCTGGACGGGCAAGTCCTGCGCGGTAAGGACGGCGACCACGCCAGGGGTGGCCAGCGCCTGCTCCTTGTCGACGGAGACGATGCGCGCCGAGGCGTACGGGCTGCGCACCAGTCGGCCGTGCAACAGCCCGGGCAGGACCAGGTCACCCGTGTAGCGCACCTGTCCTGTGAGACGTTCGGGCGAATCTGCCCGCCGCATCCGCTTGCCGACCAGGCGCAGCGGGGTCTGCTCTTCCACAGCCATACGTACAGTATGGTACCTGCTGCGTCTCGCGCCGCCGACTTCTCGACGGGTAACATCCGCTGTCGATCACCGATGGCAGATGCGTATGACCTGGTCGTCCTCGGCGGTGGCCTGGCAGGCCTGACCGCGGCGCTGTACGGCGCGCGCTTCGGCTTACACACGTGCCTGGTCGAGCAGATGGCGGCCGGTGGTCAGGTGCTGAACGTCGAGAAGATCGACAACTTCCCGGGCTTTCCGCAGGGCGTCGCCGGCTTCGACCTGGGACCCATCGTCCAGGAACAGGCGGAGGCGGCTGGTGCCGAGTTCGTCATGGACACGGCCGTCGGCCTGGAGGTCGACGGCGACCGCCGCGTGCTGCGCTGCGAGGGCGTGGAACTGGCCGCGCCGAGCGTCATCGTGGCCGCTGGATCGTCCATGCGCGCCCTCGGCATTCCTGGGGAAGAGCAGTTCGTCGGCAGGGGCGTGTCGCACTGTGCCTCGTGCGACGCACCGTTTTTCGTCGGCAAAGAGGTGTGCGTGGTCGGCGGCGGTGACTCGGCGCTGGACGAGGCGGCCGTACTGGCCGGCTCAGGGGTGGGCCGGGTGACGCTGGTCCACCGCGGCGCGGCGTTCAGCGCCCAACAGGTGGCAGTCACTCGCCTGGCCGAGTTTTCGAATATCGACACGCTGTTTTCGACAGAGATCGAAGAAATCGTCGGCGCTGAGACGGTCTCGGGCGTCCGCCTGCGCGCCGACGGCTCGGTGCGCGACCAGCCCGTCTCAGGCGTGTTCATCTTCGTCGGACTGGAGCCGAACACCGCGTTTGTGGCGGGCACCCTGGACCTGGATGCCAGCGGCCACATCGTGGTCGACGCGCACCTGCAAACCTCAGTCTCGGGCGTCTACGCCGCCGGCGACATCCGCCAGTCCTCCGCCCGCCAACTGATCACCGCCGCCGGCGACGGCGCCGCCGCCGCCGTGCACGCCGCCCGCTACCTCCAGAACAGATAGGACGTCGTCGGGTGTGGCCGCGGTCGCGTCCAGCCAGGTGATGTTCGCGCGCGCGTTGAACCACGTCATCTGCCGTTTGGCGTACTGGTGCGTCGCCACCTTGAACTGCCGCGTCGCCGTCTCCAGGTCAAGCGTGCCGCTCAGGTACCGCGCCACCTCCCGATAGCCCAGCCCGCTCATGGACGGCAGGCTCGGCGCGTAGCCGCGCGCCAGTAGCGTCGCCACTTCCTCGACGAAGCCACTCGCCAGCCACGCGTCGATGCGCGCGTCGATCCGCGCGTACAGGTCGGCCTGCTCCAGCCGCAGGCCAACCAGCACACACGCGACGGCGCGTGCGGGGTCGGGCTGCTGCCAGGCCGAGAATGGGCGCCCGGTCGCGTGGAAGACCTCCAGGGCACGGATCACGCGGCGCACGTTGCGCGGGTCAATCCGCGCGGCGCTCACCGGGTCCACACGCGCCAGCTCCGCCTGCAAGACCTGCCAGCCTTCTGCCCGCGCGCGCTCCTCCAGCGACAGCCGCAACTGCGCATCAGGCGGCACATCGGGGATCGCCAGCCCGTCGGCCACCGCACTCACGTACAGGCCCGCGCCGCCGACCAGCACTGGCAGCCGCCCCCGCTGCTGGATCCGCTCGATCGCCGCGTGCGCGTCCGCCTGGTACCCCGCCAGCGAATAGCTTTCGTCAGGATCGACCACGTCGATCAAGTGGTGTGCCACGCGCCGCCGCTCGTCGAGGGTCGGCTTGGCGGTGCCGATGTCCATCCAGCGGTAGACGGTGCGCGAGTCGGCCGAGACGACCTCGATCGGCAGCCGCTCGGCGAGCGCGAGCGCCAGCGCCGTCTTGCCCACCGCCGTGGGCCCGATCAGCGCGAGGACCGCCGCCACGCCGCACAATTCTAATCACGGGTGTGACGCCTGCTCCGGTACAGTCGAGTCCGTGTCGCTGGCCACCGCACGTGATCCGCAGCAGATCCTCGAACGACTCTTCGGCTACCAGACCTTCCGCCCCGGCCAGCGCGAGATCATCGACGCCGTCCTCGCCGGCCGCGACTGCATCGGCCTCATGCCCACCGGCGCCGGCAAGTCCCTCACCTTTCAGATCCCCGCCAAACTCCTCAACGGCACGGTCCTGGTCCTGTCCCCGCTGATCTCGCTCATGAAGGACCAGGTCGACGCCCTCGAGCGCCTGGGCTTCCGCGCCGCCCTCTTCAACTCGACCCTGAACGAAGGCGAGCGCAGCCAGATCCTCAGCAAGCTGCGCCGCGGCGAGCTCGAGCTGCTGTATATCGCCCCCGAAGCCCTGCGCCAGTCGCTGAGAAGCATCTTCTCCGACAGCCC
>JAFAWJ010000415.1 GCA_019242065.1 Chloroflexota bacterium | reverse complement strand
ATGGGACGTCGATCCGGTCGATGCCAACACCTGGGACGAGAGCCGCTTCCGCCAGCTGGTGAGCGAGTTCATCGAACAGCGCGTGGCGCGCGCCAGACGGACATGAGCCCGCTACCCCTGGCGGGGAGCACCGTCGCCGATCTGACGCACGCCCTGTCGGGAAGTTTCTGCACCCAGCAGTTGCACTTGCTGGGCGCCGACGTGGTCAAAGTCGAGCCACCGGTCGGCGACGACTTCCGCGAGCGGCCGGCGACCTTCGCGGCGCTGAACGCCGGAAAGCGCTCGGTCGTGCTCGACCTCAAGTCCGAGTCCGGCCACGCAGCACTGCTCAAACTGGTCCAGCGCGCGGATGTGTTCGTCGAGAACTTTCGACCCGGCGTCACGCGCGACCTGCACATCGACTACGCGGCGCTCGAGCCTGTCAATCCGGGTCTGGTGTATTGCTCCGTCAGCGGCTACGGGCAGTCCGGACCGTTGCGGGATTACCCGGCCATCGAATGGGCGGTCCAGGCCATGTCCGGCATGTCTGCCAGCTACATCCGCGACGACGTCGATGGCGCGTATCTCGGCGTCGGGATGCTCGATCCCTTCAGTGGCTACGTAGCCTTCTCGGCCATTCTGGCGGCCCTCCTCCAACGCCAGGCGACCGGCAGCGGTCAGTACATCGACGTGTCGATGCTGGATGCGGCGCTGCTGTTGATGGCGCCGCAGGTCACCGCCCTGTCGACCGGTGAACACGCGACAACTGGCGGCCGTTCGCGGCGGCCGACGATGGTCCGCTACCGAGCGAGAGACCGCCGACTGTTCGTCGGGGCGCTGCACCGCAAGTGGTTCGAACGGTTGGCGCGCATCGTCGACGCACCGGAACTCATTGACGACCCTCGTTTTGCGACCCAGCGTGCTCAGGCGGAGCACGCGGACGCGCTCATCGAGGCGATCGAGGCGCGGCTGGCCACCCGACCGGCGGCTGAATGGGAGGTCGAATTCGCCCGAGCGGGACTACCGGCGAGCGTCGTCCGCTCGCTGCGCGAATTGCTGGAGCATCCGCACCTTCAGGCGCGCGGCGGCCTGCAGCGGGTCGCCGCCACGGACATTGGCAGCGAGGTCCAGGTCGTCGGCGCCGGATTCCGCTATCAGCACGACCAGCCCGTCTTCCGCGGGGGCGTGCCGCGTCTCGGCGAACACACCGACGAGGTGCTCGCCGAGCTGGGTATGGCGCACTAGATAACACCGCTCGCCTGCAACTCGGCGATGTGGTCCGCGGAGTAGCCCAGGAGTCCGCCGTAGACATCGACATTGTGCTGCCCGATAGCCGGCGCTGGCTGGTCGAAGCCGACTCTCGCGTTCGCGAAGTGGACTGGCACACCAGTCACGGGCACGTCGGGGAATGCACCGAGGGTCGGGTGGAGTAACGGCACCGTATCACCGCGTTTGACAGTCAGCGGATCCGTGACGGCTTCACCCGGCGCGCGTACTTCCGCAGCAGGGACACCCGCCGACTCCAGCCTGGCGACGCACTCCGCGACTGTTACGGTACGTGTCCATTCTTCAATTTCGGCTGTGAGCGCGCGGAAGTTTTTCGCTCGGGCAGGGCCCCGAAAGCGTGGGTCCTGGCCCAGGTTCGGTTTGCCAATGGCCTGGAACAGGGCGTCCGCCTGCGGGCCTCCGGCTGTCACGGCCACATAGCCATCCGCGCAGTGATACAGCCCGAACGTGCCCAGGCGGGCCATGATGGAGCCGGTGCGATACGGCACGCCCATCGATTTGAGAAGATCGAACGGCTCGATGGCTACCAGCGCGGTCAGCGCACCCACCATCGATGCGTCCACCCGTTCGCCGACACCGGTGAAACGCACGTGCTCCAGCGCACTGAGAATGCCGATGATCAGACACAACGGCGTGATGGTGTCGCCCAGCGGCGCACCCAGTCGGACGGGCGGATCGGCTTCTTCGCCGCCGGTCAGCATAATGCCGCTCAGCGCCTGGGCGGTGGTGTCGGCGGCGCCGCCGGTGCCAGGCGGCCCGTCGATGCCGAAACCGGTCAACGACGCCCACACGATGCGTGGGTTCGCCGCGCGCATAAACGAGAAATCGAAGCCCAATTTGTCCAGGGTGCCGCGCGAGAAGTTGTCGACGACGACGTCCGAGTGCGCAATCAAGTCGTGCAATACCTCGCGCGCACCCGGCTGCTTCAAGTTCAGCGTGATGCCGAGCTTGTTGCGGTGGCGCGTCAGGTCTGCCATGGATAGATCGTCCGGACCGTCCTGGACCAGGCTGGGGCCGTTTGGACCGAGGAATGGCGGCGCCGAGCGTCGCTCGCCCGCCGGATTCTCGATACGGATCACGCGCGCGCCGAGTCCGGCCAGCAGCATCGTCGCAAACGGACCCGCCAGGGCAATGGTCATGTCCAGGACGGTGACGTGCTCGAGCGGTCGTCGCGGGCCGGTGTCGGTAATGGTCATGCTGCGCCTCGCGTGAAAAAGTCGTCGAGCAGGCCGCGCATTTCCGGGTCGTCCGACACACGCGGAACCGCCAGATAGCGCAGTCCCGCGGACTCGCACGCGTGCTGGAAACGCGACGGGTATGGCGACGGGTCCTCGACTCCAACAACCACGTCCACTCCGAAGCGCTGCGCTTCGCTCACCATCCAACTGGTGCTGGTCATGTCGAACAGAAAGATATGCCGCGCCGACAGCGCGCGCAGCGGATCGTCGTGATACACCGTGCGCGCATAGGTCTGGGGCATGGCGCCGTACGGCGCGCCGACCAGCACCGCCCCGTAGCGCTCCTCCAGATAGGCGTGGAAGTCGGGCTCCTGCTGCATGCTCCAGTACAGCACGCGGATGCGTTCGTTGGCGTAGGCGGCCACACCGTCCGAAACGCGCCGACGCACTTCGTCGCGATACCCACAGGCCAGATCGAGGCCCGCGAGGGTCCCGCGGTGCCAGTTGGTCTGGTAGGCAGAGACCTGGTCGCGCAGCGTCACCGGGCACGGACGCGCGCCGGCGATCAGGTCGCGCGCCTCGGACATCACGTCCATCTGCGCGTTCACTCGCTCCATGACCTGCCGCAGCGCCTGCCAGCTGAAACGCCGGCCAGTGAGCTGCTCGACGTAGCTGATGAGCGCCCGGTTCTGTTCAATACGCAGCTCCAGACGCGCCGGGTCGACCAGGTCCTCCCAGTCGTCGCGAATGTGCATCCACCAGTCGTCGGGCGGCAGGCGACGGTACGGTGAGGCGAAATTGAAATCCAGCGGAAAGCACGGACAGCCCAGCTCGCGTGCCCAGCGCTCGGTAATTTTCAGCTCGGTCTCGTGCCGGGTGGCGCCGACGATCAGCGCGGGCTTCGGGAGGCCGCCCCACGGCGCCTCTTCAGGCTCCAGAGTGGAGGCGAGACCCAGGGCGAAAAAGTGCGGGCCGACATAGCCGCGCGATTCGAGCACCTGGCTGAAGTGTCCGGCCTTACGCT
>JAFAWJ010000351.1 GCA_019242065.1 Chloroflexota bacterium | reverse complement strand
AAGTTCACCTTGTCCGTCTCCAGCTGATATAGCGGCTCCCCCGCGCGCACATACGCCCCGTCCGCCTGGTACCAGCTGGTGACCGTTCCCTCGGTCATCACGTCCCCAAGCAACGGCAGTGTCAGCTCCATGCAAACAGCAGTGTCTAGTCTCGCAAACAAGCCAGCGCGGCCGAGACCACCCGCCCCGCGTCCGGCACATACGCCGCCTCGAGCACTCCGCTGAACGGCACCGGCGTACGCGCCCCCGTGACCGTCTTCACCGGCCCATCCAGGTAGTCGATGCCGCGATCCGCCACCAGCGCGGCCACCGACGCCGCGACGCCGCAATCCGGCCAATCCTCGTCGACCACCACCAGGTGCTTGGTGCGCCGTACCGACTCCAGCAGGCACTCCTCGTCGATCGGCGCCAGACTCAGTAGATCGACGACCTCCGCGTCCACCCCGTGCTGCTCCAGCAAGCCGGCCGCCTCGCAGCACACGTTGGTCATGTTGGAGATGCCGACCAGCGTCACGTCTCGGCCACTCCGCACGGTGCGCGCCTTGCCGATCGGCAGTGTGTACGGCTCCTCCGGCACGTCCATCCGCGTCGGACCCACCTTGCGATGGCTGAAGTACACCACCGGATTGTCGTCGCGGATGGCAGCGGTCAGCAGCCCTTTGGCTGTGTACGCGTCCGACGGCGCTACGCATTTCAAACCCGGGATCCGCGCAAACATCGAGTACATGCTGCCGGAGTGCTGCGCCGCCGAGCCGCCCCCATTCTGAGGGTTGGTCGCCGTCGCGCCGATCGCGGTTTTGATCACCATCGGCACCTGGACCTGGCCGCCGAGCATATACCGCAGAAACGCGCCCTCGTTCATGACCGAATCCAGCGCCACGCCGATGAAATTGACGAACATCAATTCGGCAATTGGCCGCAATCCCGTAATGGCCGCGCCAACCGCGGCGCCGATGAAGCTCATCTCGCAGATGGGCGTGTCGATGATCCGCTCCGGACCAAATTGCTGGATCAGACCTTTCGTCGAACCCATCGGTCCGCCCCACGCGTCCACGAAACCCAGGTGCGCGCGGCCCGCGGCGCCCGCGATGTCTTCGCCCAGCATGATCACGCGCTGGTCGCGCTCCATCTCCTGACGGATCGCTTCGTTCTCCGCTCGACTCGCCAGCAGTTCCCGCGCCATTAGCGAGCATCCTCCGCATACACCTCGGTCGTCAGCTCGGCAACCTGTGGTACCGGACTGGACTCCGCGAATTCCACGGCCGCCGCAATCGACGCGTCCACCTCGCGGCTGATGGCCCGCAGCTCCGCTTCAGACAGAAGCCCGCGGTCCGTGACCGTGCGCTCGAACCGCTCGATGCAGTCGCGGCTCCGATAGAACGTTTCTTCCTCCTGGGTGCGGTAACGCAGCGGATCGTCGCCCAGGAAATGCCCGTAGTAGCGATACGTCTTGCACTCCAGGAAGGTCGGCCCTTCGCCGGCGCGCGCCCGCTCCGCCGCTTCGCCCATCCGCTCGTACATCGCGAAGACGTCCTGACCGTCGACGACGAACGCCGGCACCTCGAACGCCGCGGCGCGCCGCGACAGGTCGCGGGTGCTGAGCGCGTACTCCGCCGAGGTCGACTCCGCGTAGCCGTTGTTTTCGCACACGAAGATCAGCGGCAGCTTCCAGATCGCCGCCATATTCAGGCACTCGTAGATCGGACCCTGGCCCATGGCCCCGTCGCCAAAGAACGCCACGGCGACCTGGCGCGTGTGACGCGTCTTCGCCGACAGCGCCGCGCCCAGGGCGATCGGCGTGCCGGCGCCGACGATGCCCGTCGCGCCCAGCATGCCGACTGCGGTGTCGGCAATGTGCATCGAGCCACCCTTGCCGTGGTTGGTGCCGGTGGTCCGACCGTACAGCTCGGCCATCATCCGCGCCACGTCGACGCCTTTGGCGATGGCGTGGCCGTGGCCGCGGTGCGTGCTGGCCACGTAGTCGTCGGCGTTCAGCCGCGCGCACACTCCTGTGGCCACCGCCTCCTGCCCCACGTACAGGTGCAGGCTGCCCTGCAGCCGGCCCGAGGTGCGCAAGGCGTCGACTCGTTCCTCGAAGGCTCGGATCAGGCGCATGCTGCGGTACAGCCGCCGCAGCAACCCTGAATCGTCGGGGACCTGCGCCGTCGTCGGCGCGTCTGCTGATGTGGCGACCATCGTGCCTGGCGGCCTCCTGCTGAGGCGATGGTACCGCCCTATATCCTGTGTCCCGTATGGCAGACCTCGCCGACAATGTCCGCGCCTTCCTCGAAGAGACGCGCTTCGCGGTCATCGGGACCACCAACCGTGACGGCTCGCCGCATCAGACGGCGCTCTGGTACGCGCTGCGCGGCGACAAGATCCTGATGAACACGCGCTCGGATTCGAAGAAGGTCCGCAACCTGAAGCGCGACGCGCGCGCCTCGGTGTGCGTCGTCGACGTCGGTCAGGCCCGCCACGTGACCGTCGAAGGCACGGTGGCGCTGGACGATGCGCACGTCGTCGAGGACCTGACCGCCCTGGCCACCCGCTACGCCGGCGCCGAAGCCGGCCCTGGTATCGCCGCGAATATCGCCAAAACCCCACACATCAGCCTGATCCTGACCGTCGACAAGGTCATCACCTTCGGCAAGGTATAAGTCTCAACTCATGCAACCCGCGTATCGCGCCGACCAGGTCGGCAGCTTCCTCAGACCCCAGGCCGTCAAAGACGCTCACGCCGCCTACCTCCAAGGGCAGCTCCCGCTGGATGAGCTGCGCGCGATCGAAGACGGCGCCATTCTGGACGTCCTGGACCTCCAGAAGCAGGTCGGCGTCGACGTCTTCAGCGACGGCGAGTTTCGCCGCGGCGGCTGGTCCGGTGACTTCGTCGACGCCGTCGACGGCTACGTCTCAGGCGCCCCCGCCGTCACCGTCTTCAACACCGCCCGCGGCAACAATCCCGGCCAGCAGCCAGCCGGCCCCGGCCGCCGCATCATCGGCGCCAAACTGCAGCAGAAGCGCCGACTGACCGAGCACGAGGCCAGTTTTCTCACCGCGCACACGCCAGGTGCGTGCAAGATGACCATGCCGGCCGCGTCCTACGTGCTGGCCCGCGGCTATCGCCCGGACATCACCGACCCTGTCTACGGCAACCGCGCCGCCGCGCTGCACGACGTCGCGGCCATCATTCGCGACGAAATCACCGCGCTACTTGAGGCGGGCATCCCATATATCCAGCTCGACAACCCTCACTATCCCGACTACGTGGTCGAGGAGCGCAACGCGCAGTGGAAGGCCGTCGGCGTCGACCCGACGCAGGCGCTGGCCGAAGATATTGCCGCCGACAATCTCAGCCTGGACCAGGCCAAACGCGATGGCGCGGTGCTGGCCATGCACCTGTGCCGCGGCAACGGCGGCCGTGGTCCAGATCAGCCCGCCGGCTGGCACACCGCCGGTGGCTACGACGGCATCGCCGAGCAGGTCTTCGGCGGCCTGCACGTGGACCGCTTCCTGCTCGAATACGATAGCGAGCGCGCCGGCGGCTTCGAGCCCCTGCGCTTCGTGCCGCGCGACAAGATCGTCGTGCTGGGCCTGGTGACCACCAAGTCAGGCGAGCTGGAGTCCGAGGACCTCCTCCTGCGGCGGATAGAAGAAGCCTCCCAGTACCTCCCCATCGAAAATCTAGCGCTAAGCCCCCAATGCGGCTTCGCCTCGACGATCGCCGGCAACCCGCTAACCGTAGACGAAGAGCGCCGCAAACTGGAGCTCGTAGTTAAGGCTGCCCGCAAAGTCTGGTCGTAGTGAGGCGGAGCCCGCGCATGCGCGGGCTCCCAGAAGGGCGCATGCGCCCTTCTGCCCCAGCGGTGCATGCACCGCTGGGTGCTTCGCACGGGTCAGGGGGCTCCGCCCCCCGCCGCCGTTCGCTCCCTGCGGTCGCTCTCTCCCGCGGCGACCCCCTGCGTTACGTGCTGGCCGCGACTGGCAACCTCGGTGATTGCCACGACGTGCGGGATGCAAGCCTCGTACTGAACACAACGAACACAGGACACTCCGCCGCGTGGCGCTTAGCCATGGCCGGGCGGTTAGTGATTAGATGTCGATCATCCATGCGTGAGACCCTTGAGCCGAGTTACCAGTCGCGGTTAGCACGTACGCGGGGGGTCGCCGCGGGAAGGAGCGCAGCGCGGATTCGCTCCAAAGGAGAACAACCATGGCGGTAGTTAGCGCACCGTTGTCGCACGCGGGCGGGATGGTCGTTGCGCCGCCGACGCTGGCGGAGCCGGCGTATCGCGGGTTGTGGAGCTGGCTCACCACCGTCGACCACAAACGCATCGGCATCCTGTACGGCGTTTCGGCCGCCGCGTTCTTCGTCATTGGTGGCCTCGAGGCGCTCGTCATCCGTCTGCAGCTGTGGCAGCCCAACAACGACCTGGTCACAGCCCAGATGTTCAACTCGCTGTTCACGATGCACGCCACGACCATGATCTTCCTGGCGATCATGCCCCTGGGTGCCTCCTTCTTCAACTTCATCATCCCGCTGCAAATCGGCGCCCGAGACGTCGCCTTCCCACGCCTGAATGCGTTCAGCTACTGGGCGTTCCTGCTCGGCGGCCTCATGCTCAACGTCAGCTTCCTGCTGGGCGGCGCCCCGGACGCGGGGTGGTTCGGCTACGCCAACCTGACCACGCGCACCTACTCACCTGGTCCGGGCATCGACTTCTGGATGCTCGGTCTGCAGACCCTGGGCGTGGCCTCGATCGCCGCGGCGTTGAACTTCTTCGTCACGCTCATCAACATGCGCGCCCCAGGCATGAGCTTCATGCGCCTGCCGATCTTCTGCTGGATGTCGCTGATCACGATGATCCTGCTACTGCTGGCCTTCCCGTCGATCACGGTCGGCCTCATCCTGCTGATGTTCGACCGCTTCTTCAACACCAACTTCTACAGCGTGCCCCACGGCGGCGATCCGATCCTGTGGCAGCACCTGTTCTGGGTCTTCGGCCATCCCGAGGTGTACATCCTGATCCTGCCCGCCATGGGCATCATCTCAGAGATCATCCCCGTCTTCTCGCGCAAGCCACTGTTCGGCTACGCGGTCATGGTCTACTCGGGCATCGCCATCGCGTTCCTGGCCTTCGGCGTGTGGGCACACCACATGTTCGCCGTGGGCCTGGGCCCCATCGCCGACGCGGTCTTCGCGTCGAGCACGATGCTCATCGCCGTGCCGACGGGCGT
>JAFAWJ010000480.1 GCA_019242065.1 Chloroflexota bacterium | reverse complement strand
GTGAACAATAAACCTCTTTCGGTGAACATAGACCTCTTTCGGTGAACAATAAACCTCTTTCGGTGAACTGGTGGCGTACCTCTGGGTGGCCGCGGACTGTGATGACAGTCGCGCGCGAGACCGGGACCCTGTCGACCTGGGTAGGGGAGACCCTTACAACTCCATTGGCGACCTCGATAAACCCTCCTTCGGCGACGCCGGGGCGTAGCTGTGCCGCTAGGTTGGGTCACCCAGGAGGGCGAGGTGGCGGCGCCAGGCGGGGATCACTTCGGGGTTGATGATGCTCTCGGGCAGCTCGCCGCGCAGGACGCGCTCGATGTTGTCCATCGCCATCTGGATGCCACTTGGACCCGTCTCCAGGTTGTGACCAATCGAGTGCGGCGTCAGGATCACTCGGTCCGGATCGCACTGGAGCAGCGGATTGTCCATATTGATCGGTTCCTGGTGAAAGACGTCCAGGGCCGCGCCGGCGAGCCGGCCGGCGTCGATGGCCTCCGCCAGCGCGTCCTCCACGACCGCGCCGCCGCGCGAGGTATTGATCAGAATGGCAGACGGCTGCATCAGCGCCAGCTCGCGCGCGCCGATCAGGTTGCGCGTTTCTTTCGTCAGCACCACGTGCACCGAGACCACGTCTGAAGTCCGCAGCAGCTCGTCCAGCGGCAGCGTGCCCGCAATGTAGGGATCCGACGCCTGAATGGTGACGCCCCAGCCTTGCAAGCGTTGCTCGACCTGGCGGGCGATGCGTCCGTAGCCGATCAGTCCGACGCGCCGACCCCACAGCAGGTGCGACGCGTGCCGCGGCCGGAACTGGCCCTGGCGCAGGCTGCGCTCCTTCTGCTTGAGATTCAGCAGCAGCGCGACCATGAACATGACCGTCGCCTCGGCGACGCCGTTGATGTTTTCGACGGTCGGACAGTTGGCAACCAGCACGCCGAACTCGTTGGCGGCATCGATGTCGACCGTATCCACGCCGATGACCGGACTGGTGATCAAGCGCATGCGCGGCGCGGCCTGGAACAGCTCCACCGGATAGCTGCGCGCTGGCGACGCGACCACGACATCCACGTCGCCGAAGAGCCGGCGCAGGTCGGCGTCACTCCAGCGGTCAGTGATGACCACCTCGTGACCCGCGGCGCGCAAGCGATCCTCCAGGCGGGGTCCGTCGGTGGCTGCTGCGCCAGGTGGAAGGGCAATCTTGCTCACGAGCGTGCATGGTAGCGCCGGCTCCTCTCCGGCTCCTCTCCGGCTCCTCTGACGTACGCGGCCGCTACAGTGGGGCCATGATCCCGAGGACAACGCTGAGCGCAGTCTGGTACGGCACGGGCGATCTTCGGCTCGAGGATCGGCCGCTGGCGGCGCTGGGGCCGACGGACGTGCTGGTCGAGGTCGTCAATTGCGGCGTGTGCGCGACGGACCTCCATCTGCTGGACGGGAGCATCCGCCTGTATCCGCCACCGCGGTTACTTGGACATGAAATTGGTGGCAGCGTGCGCGCGACCGGCGACAGTGTCGAGCACGTGCAGACGGGTGACGCCGTGGCGGTTGATACGGGAGTGGCGTGCAACACGTGCTTTCACTGCCGCGAAGGGCGTCCCTTCATGTGCACGAACCGCAGGTCGGTAGGTGGTGGATTCTCCGAATACATGGTTGTGCCTGCCAGCCTGGTGTACCGACTGCCTGCTGGCGTTTCGGCTCGGCTTGGGGCACTGGCGGAGCCGCTGAGCTGCGCGCTGCACGCGGTGGAGCGGGCGGAGATTCGTCCGGCCGATAGCGTGGCGGTGGTCGGCGCGGGCGGGCTCGGGTTGATGGTCCTGAACCTGGCGCGGCTGTCGGGGGCGACGCGTACGCTCGTCTCGGATCCGGACCCGCGGCGACGCGAGCTGGCGCTGCACTCTGGTGCTTCTCGGGTGGTGGATCCGGCGCACGAAGACTTGCTGGACGTGGCGCGCGAGATGACCGATGGGCGTGGAGTGGACTGCGCGTTCGAGGCTGTCGGTCTGCAGGCGACACTCGAGCAGGCGTTCGAGCTGCCGCGCGCTGGAGGAACGCTGGTGCAGGTCAGCGTGCCATCGCCGGAGGTGCGGGTGCCGCTGAAGGCGTACGACTTGTTTGCGCGGGAGCTGACGATTCGCGGGTCGTATATCCGTACGACAGAGTTCCGTCGGGCGGTGGAGCTGTTGGCGACGCTGGACCTTTCGGCGATGATGGGTGACCGGTACGGGCTCAGGGACATTCACGCGGCGATTGATGCGGCGCGGCGGCACGAGAGCGTACGCGTGCTGGTCGGATCTGGCTAGAGACAGATCAAAACATGGAACTGGAAAATCCGCCGTCCACCGGTAGCGCGGTGCCCGTCACGAAATCGCTGGCGGCGGCGCAGTAGAACAGTGCGGCTCCGGCTAGATCTTCGGGGCGTCCCCAGCGTTTCTGGGGGGTGCGGTCGACCACCGACTCGTCCAGGCGCGGAATCGCTGTGCGGGCGCCCTGGGTGAGGTCTGTGTCGATCCAGCCGGGCAGGATGCAGTTGACCTGGATGTTGTCCCTGGCCCACGCGGACGCCAGGCTGCGCGTCAGCTGGACGACACCACCCTTGGTCGCCGAGTACGCCGCGCCCATCTCCATCCCAAAAATGCTGCTCATCGAGCCGATGGTCACGATCTTGCCGCCGCCGCGGACTTTGAACTGAGGGTGGACGGCATGGCAGCAGGTGAAGACGCCGGTCAGGTTGGTGGTGACGATCGTCGTCCATTCGTCGATGAAATAGGTCTCGGGACGCTTGCGAATGTTGAGACCCGCGTTGGCGACCAGGATGTCGACGCCGCCGAGGGCGTCGACGCTGTCGGCGACCATCTTCTGGACTTGCGCCGCGTCGGTGACGTCGGCCTGCAGACCGATGGCGCGGACACCCAGGCCCACCAGCTCGTCGACGGCGACACGCGTTTTCTCGGGATTGCGCGCCGCGACGACGATGTCCGCGCCAGCTTGCGCGAGACCGCGCGCGATCCCCAACCCGATTCCCCCGTTGCCGCCCGTGACGATGGCGACCTTGCCGTGCAGATCGAACAGCTCCATTGGCTGGCATGGTAGAAGAAGGGCGCCGTGGCCAGCCCTACGCCCGAGGATCGAGCTCGGGGCGAGATTCTCAGGTCGAACGTCGAGGGCGATCAGTCGACGCCGATGCGCGAGGCGCCGCGCCGCAACACCGCGGTGCTGCCGCTGGTACTGGCGGGCGCGCTGTTGTTCGTGCTGGGAGTGGGCGCCGCGCTGCTGTTTTCGTCGCTGACGCGGCCGCGCTCAGCCACCACCATCGAGGCCAACGCCAGACCGACGACCGCGGCGGCACCCGCGGCGGACGGGTCGCCGCCGGACATCAACGGCATCTCGTGTGACACCCTCGAAGCGACCATCGTCCACATCCACATGCACCTGGCGATTTTCGTCAATGGACAGGAGGAGCAGATTCCGTACGGCATTGGCATCGGTCAGCCGTGGCAAATCACCGGCAGCGACGAAGGTCCGTTCGTGGTGGACGGGTCATGTTTTTACTGGATCCATACGCATACCGCCGACGGAGTCGTGCACATTGAATCGCCGCTGCGACGTCGGTTCACGCTCGGAGACTTCTTTGCGATCTGGCAGATGCCGCTCAGCACCAGCCAGGTCGGACCCGCCCAGGGACCGGTCGTTCTGTACGTAAACGGGGAGAAGTCCAGTACGAATCCGCCGGATGTGCCGCTGCTGGCGCACGAGCGCGTCCAGCTCGACGTCGGCGACGACGTGCCGCCGTATCAGTTCGACTTTCCCGACGGCGACTGATCAGCGTTCTTCGGAGAACTGGCGGATGTGCCGCTCGCGACGCGGGCCGCGCTGGACGTGCTCGCGGAGGGCGGCCTCGTCAAGGTTCAAACCGAGTCCGGCCGACGTCGGCAGCGCAATGTGGCTGCCCTTGACTGCAAAGGTGGGGCCCGAGGTGATCGCCGCACCCAGCTCCTCGAAGTTCACGAAGTACTCGGCGATAAGAAAATTCGGAATGCAGGCGGCGACCTGGAGGGTGCTGGCCAGACCCAGCGTGGTGCTGTTGTAATTGTGCGGCGCGACGGCGACGTGCCACGGCTCGGCCGCCGATGCGATCTCTTTGAGCGCAAGAATGCCGCCACAATTGCAGACGTCTGGATTCAGAATGTCTGCCGCCCGTTGCGCAAAGACCTGCGCGAATTGCGACTTGCTGTACAGGGCCTCGCCGGTCACCACGGGCAGGTTGATGCGGCGGCGGACTTCGGCGAGTCCGTCCAGGTCCTCGGCGTCGATGGGCTCCTCGTACCAGAACGGCGCGAAGTCCTCCAGTCGGTTGGCTATCCGAATGGCTTCGTTGGGTGACAGGCGACGGTGGACCTCGACGAGAATTTCGATGTCGGGTCCGACGGCCTGCCGCACGGCTTTGACGCGCTCGTAGGCCAGGTTTTCTTCGGCGCGGCCGATATGCGTGCGCCAGGGGTTGGTGAA
>JAFAWJ010000421.1 GCA_019242065.1 Chloroflexota bacterium | reverse complement strand
CGGCGGGTCTGGCGTTCCTGGTGGTCTTTGGCAACGCGGGTTGGCTGAACCGGTCGCTGCAGGTGAGTTTCCACCTGAGCGGTCCGCCTGTGCCTCTGGCGTTCACCCTTCACGGGCTGCTCGTGTTCTTCGTGATTTTCGGGCTGCCGTATCTCCTGGCGTATACGCTGTTCGCGGTCAGACCCGACATCGGCGAACTGGAGGACGCCGCGCGTTTGCTCGGATGCGACGCCGCCGAAGCCTTTAGACGGGTGACCCTGCCATTGATGCTCGGGTCGTTGCGCACCGCGACGGCGCTCGCCTTCATCCTGGCGGCCGGGTCGCTGTCAGTTCCGTGCTGATCGGCGGCGGACGCGCGTCATTGCTGCCGGCCGAAATCTACGGTCTCGTTATCGGCTCCGGAGACATCTCGCGCGCCGCCGCGCTGGCGCTGGCATACGTCGTGGCACTTGGTCCCCCACTGCTCATCCTCGACCGGCTCACCGTCTGGCTGGTGAACTGGCTTGCGTCCCGAGAGCCACGACCCCGACGTACAGCCTCGAGACGAGTCGGACTCCGGAGTTCGGTGCGGTGGTGGTCGCGCGGCTATCAGGTCGGCTGGATCGTGCTCCTGGCGGTCCTTGTCCTCGCGCCGCTCTACGCGTCGTTTGTGCGGACCTGGGGCGCCGGGCTGATCGCCACCTCGTGGACCACACAGTGGTACGGGCAAATCGCACCAGACTTCTGGTCGTCAATCGGATTCAGCGTCGGTATCAGTCTGGCCTGCATCGTCTTGAGCGTGTTAGGCGCGGTGCTGCTGGCGCTCGCGTGGCGCTTCACGTCTCTTCCAGGCAAGAACGTCTTGCGTGGCGTCGTGCTGGTACCGGCGGCGGTGCCCGGGTTCCTGTGGGGGCTCAGCCTGTTGGTACTGATTCAGCTGGTAGCGCCGGGGCTCGCCCGCACGCCCATTCCGTTGATCCTGGGCGAAGCGTTGCTGTGTCTGCCATTCATGTTGCGAGTGCTCATGACGGCACTGGAGGACCTGGACACGCGCTCCCTCGACGTGGCTGCAGGTCTGGGAGCCGGCCCACTCGCGCGCACCTGGCGGGTGCTGGCGCCGCTCCTCATCCCGGCCATCGGCATGGGCAGTGTCCTGGTGTTCGTGCGGAGCTTTGGCGAGTCCAAGCTGGCGCTGGTGCTGGCGCCGGCGCGCTATCCAACCGCCGCGCTCTGGCTACTGCAGGCGGCTGACACCGCGGGCATCGGCCTGGCGAGCGCGATGGACACGATCGTCGTCGTCGTCCCACTGATGCTCCTGGTGTGTGCGGAAGCGGCGCTGCGCCGCGGCCTGCCGTGGGCGCACGCTCGCGCCGCACTCCCGGTTTGAGCTTGTGAGTGGAGCGCTGCGGTTGGATGGCGTCCGCGTCCGTTTGGGCGCGCAGGTCGTGCTCGACGATTTTACCCTGGAGATGCCTGGCGGCGCCTGCCTGGCGCTGCTTGGTACCAGCGGCTCCGGCAAGACGACCGTCCTGCGCACGACATCGGGCTTCCTTCGGCCAGAACGCGGTCGGGTGTGGCTGGGCGAGACCGATGTGACCGACCTTCCCCCGGAACGTCGGGGTGTCGCGCTCATCCATCAGCAATTCCTGCTGTTCCCGCGTCTGAGCGTCGACCGCAACGTGGCCTTCGGTATGGCTTATCGCGGATTCGCCGGAGGAAACGAGCAGCGTGCGCGGGTCCGCGAGTTGCTGGAGCTCTTCGGTCTGCGCGGGCTGGAGGACCGCTATCCGCACCAGTTGTCTGGCGGACAACAGCAGCGCGTGGCCATTGCACGCGCGCTGGCGGTCGATCCAGAGGTGCTGCTCCTGGATGCGCCGCTGAGCCATCTAGATCGAACCACGCGAACCCGACTCCTGCAGGAGCTCATCCACTTTGCGCCACCGCACCGCGATGACCATGCTGTACGTGACGCACGACTGGAGTGAGGCGGAGCAAATCGCCGACAGCGTGGCGCTGCTGAATGCCGGGCGGATTGTGCAAAGTGACACGCTCGAGCACCTG
>JAFAWJ010000063.1 GCA_019242065.1 Chloroflexota bacterium | reverse complement strand
GCGCGGCCAGCGCGGCTTCCGCCGCCGCGACATCCTCGTTACGACCTTGCGCGGCCATCGAGTCGAGCTTGACTTGCTGCTGGGCCAGCGCGTCCTGGGCGGCCTGCACGTCATCCGGGCGCCCGCCGGCCTGAACCGTCGCCAGCTTGGCTTGCGCGGCTTCGAGATTGGCCTGCGCCTGCTGGACGACGATATCCGGAGAATCCTGTTCGAGCTGGGCCAGCACGTCGCCAGCGTGAACGGGCGAACCGATGTCCACGTAAACCTGCTCGACGCGGCCCGAGGCCTTGGGCAGCACGTTGATCTGATTGCGGGCCTGGACGCTGCCGCTATAGGTCAGCGTCTGCTGGATGTCACCGCGGCTGGCGGTGCTCGCGGGGACGGGGACGGCCGGCGGCTGGGTCGCCGTCGAGCGGCCTGGCAGCGGGAGCGGAGCGCAGCCGGCGACGACGAGCAGGCCTGAGGCGGCGGCGGGCAGGATGAGTCTGGAGATGTGATTCACGCGACGACCTCCTCCGGGCGGCCGCTGGCGCTTTCGAGCCGCGCCACGGCGTCGAGCAAGTACTGAAAAGCAGTTTCGACGGTACGCAGCTGGTCAGGATCCAGTTGCGACAGAATCGCGGTGACGACCTCGTTGCGGTACTCGATCAGCTCGTTGATCAGCTCGCTGCCCGCCGCCGTGGGGAGCACGCGGGTCACGCGTCGGTCGCGCGGGTCTTCGCGACGAGTCACCAGGTGCTGTTCGGCGAGTCGATCGACGATGCCTGTGATCGTGGACAGGCCGACGCCCAGGCTGCTGGCGATCTGGCCGCTGGTGGCACCGTCGTTTTTGGTGACGTAGATCAAGGTTTTGAGCTGAGGCATCGTCAGGTCCACGCGCAGCCAGGCGCGGTCACGGCTGGGGTTGAAGCCATGCACGATGGCTTCGGAGCACGTGAGGATGCGGTGGATACGTTGCAGGCGGTCGTCGTCCATAGCTGGGAGGTGGCTCTCCGCCCTCGGCAGCAGATTCTTTGGCCGAGGTCAATAGTTTGATTGGAGCGAAATATACACGCTGGCGAAGCGTCGCGCAACCGTAACCCAACCGTGTGCTCCTGAAGAAGAGCTCATCACGGGCTGACAGCATCCGCATTGTGGAAAAGACTTCTCTAAAGAGAAGCAGATCGGTGCGGAGGGCGTGGTGCAGCCGCAGGTCGCCCAGTCCGCCGTGAGCGCGGGTTTCTCGCGACTGGGCGGACGCCGAGCTGCGGGCCTGTCCTGGGCCAGGATCAGCGCAGGATGACGGTCAATCTTTCGCCGTCGCGACGGAGGGTCATGCTCGTCGGCTGGGCCGAGGGACGCTTCGCGGCGATCTGCTCCAGGTCGGCCACTGAGGTCACCGGGCGGCCCGAGAGCTCGACGATCGTGTCGCCGATCTGCACGCCGGCGCGCTCGCCGGGCGAACCCTCGCGCACGCCGCCGACGTACACGCCCGGCCCATCCTTCGCATCGGCCACCTTGAGCCCCAGCCCGCTGCCGCGTCGATGCCGCGCAGCCATCTTCTGCAGCCGCGGCAAATCGAACCCGACGATGGCTTCCTGGCCGTCCGCGATGACCGGCACGCCCATCTGCCGCGTGCGCTGGACCATGTCACGAGCGGCCGCCTGGTCAACCGAGACGTCGCGCACTTCGAAGGCCACGCCTTCTTTGCGAAGGAACTCCTTCGCCCGGGCGCACCACGGTCAAGTCGGGGTCGAGTAGACGGTAACGTCTGGCGCAGCAGCTTGGGTCATGGCTCGTCGTCGACAAGTGTAGCTTCGGCAAACGCCGCCGAGGCCGCATTTAATGTAGCGTCGATATCCGCGTCACTGTGGGCCAGCGACACGAAGCCAGCCTCGAACTGTGAGGGCGCCAGGTACACGCCGCGGTCGAGCAGGGCGTGGAAAAAGCGCGCATAGCGCCGGGTACTCGCGTGCTTGGCCGAGGTGTAGTCGGTCACGGGCTGATCGCTGAAGAATCCCGTGAACATCGAACCGACGCGGTTGGAGGTGTAGGGCACACCCGCGGCGGAGGCTGCCGCGGCCAGTCCGTCGACCAGGCGAGCCGTGACCCGCTCCAGGTGGTCGTAGACGCCAGGTTCTGTCAGCAACGTCAGCGTGGCCAAGCCGGCCGCCATCGCCAGCGGATTTCCTGAAAGCGTGCCTGCCTGATACACGGGTCCGAGCGG
>JAFAWJ010000027.1 GCA_019242065.1 Chloroflexota bacterium | reverse complement strand
AGACCTGGCACGCCCCAAGCCTCGAGAAAATCCTCGAGCCGGGTGCGGCCCGCCCAGTGGTGCGGATACTCGGCCAGTTCACGCACGATCAACGCGGAAACCCAGGGCCGCACCGACTCGTCGGCAGCCTCTGATACGCCGTAATTGCCGATCTGCGGATGGGTCATCACCACCATCTGACCGCGATAGGACGGGTCGGTGGTCACCTCCTGGTACCCGGTGATGCCCGTGTTGAAGACCACCTCGGCCGCCACCTCGACGGGCGCGCCGAAGCTCTCGCCGATATAGACCGAGCCGTCCTCCAGAGCCAGTGCCGCCTCGATCACAGTCCGTTCCTGTACACGATTTTGCCCTGCGCAATGGTGAGTAGCACGGTGCCGCGCAGCGTCTGGCCGCCCAGGGGCGAATTCTTGCCTTTCGAAAAGAAACGGTCGGTATCCACGACCCACGCCTGATCTGGATCGACCACCACCACGTCCGCCGCTGCTCCGGCCGACAGTGTGCCGTACGGCAGGCCCCAGGCTCGCGCCGGCCCCGACGTGAGCGCGGCGACCAGCTCCGCCAGGCTCAGCGCGCCGGCGTGCACCAGTCGCATCAGCAAGCCGAAGGTAGTCTCCAGGCTGGAGATACCGGGCAGCGCCTGGTCGAACTCGCACGCTTTGTCGATCCAGCGACGCGGCGCGTGATCGGAGACGACACAGTCGATCGTGCCGTCCAGGACGCCCACGAGCAGCGCGCGCGCATCAGAGGCGGAGCGCAGCGGCGGCGACGTGCGTGCGTTGGTGTCGTAGGGCTTGAGGGTGAGCGCCGCGTCCGACAGTACCAGATGATGTGGGCCGACCTCGGCCGTCACCCGCACACCCCGCGCTTTGGCGTGCCGCACCTGTTCCACGGCGCCCGCCGTGCTGAGATGCGCCAGGTGCAGGCGGCCGCCCGTCAGTTGGGCGAGCGCCAGATCGCGCGCTACGGCGATCTCCTCGGCCTCGCGCGGGATACCCTTCAGACCCAGGACTGTGGCCAGGGCACCTTCGTGCATCACGCCGCCGTCGACCAGGTCGGACTCTTCGGCGTGACTGGCGATGGGTCGGTCGACGAGCAGCGAGTACTCGAGCGCATGCCGCATCAAGCTAGCTGAGCGGACCGGCCGGTCACTGTCCGAAAACGCGATCGCGCCAACCTCGGCCATGTCGGCCATCTCGGACAACTCCTGGCCGTTGCGCTGCTTGGTGGTCGTGCCCACTGGCAACACGCGCACCAGCGCGTCACGCCGGGTGTATGTGAGTAAGGACTCCACATTGGACCCGGTATCGATGCTCGGCTGCGTATCGGCCAGCGCGCACAGCGTGGTGAAGCCACCGGCGGCCGCGGCGCGCGTGCCGCTGGCGATGGTTTCGGCGTCTTCGAAGCCCGGCTCGCGCAGGTGGCAGTGCAGATCCACGAAGCCGGGCGCGATGACGTACCCGGAGGCGTCGATCACGGTGTCCTCGGTGGTCTCCGCGGCGTGATCGACCAGCACGTCGGCGTCGATGAGAAGGTCCCCAAACTCGTCGCGACCGTTGGCCGGATCGAGGATGCGGCCGCCTGTAACGCGGATCACGCCGGTAACCCGCTGAGCAAGTACAGCAGCGCCATGCGGACGGCGACGCCGTTGGTGACCTGGGTCTCGATGACTGATTGGTTCCCGCGTGCGACGCGTGGGTCGATCTCGACGCCCTCGTTCATCGGGCCCGGGTGCATGATCACCGCACCCGGTTTCGCGCGTGCCAACCGTTCCTCCGTCAGCGCGTAGGTCCTGACGTACTCGCGCAGGCTCGGAAACAGACCGCCCGACTGCCGCTCGAGCTGCATGCGCAGCAGCATGATGACGTCGGCGCCTTCGATCGCCTCGTCCATTCTGTACGTCTTGAGAAAATTCCAGGGCAGTCCGTCACAGAAGTCGACGGCGGGCAGCAGCGTCGGCGGCCCGCATAACACCACCTCGGCGCCCATCAGCATCAGCCCCCACAGGTTCGAGCGCGCCACCCGGCTGTGGAGGATGTCGCCCACGATGGCCACCCGCAGCCCCGCGATGCGCCCGAGGCGTTCCCGAATCGTGTACAGGTCCAGCAGCGCCTGGGTGGGATGCGCGTGCCAGCCGTCGCCGGCGTTGATCACCGAAGCAGAGACTTCGTCGGCGACGACGTACGGCGCCCCGGCCTGGTGGTGGCGCATGACCACGAAGTCCGCGCCGAGCGCCTGCAGAGTGCGAATGGTATCGATGAGCGACTCGCCTTTGGTGACGGAGCTGCTCGAAGCGGCGACGCTGACGGTGTCGGCGCCGAGGGCTTTGGCCGCCAGCTCGAACGCCACCCGCGTGCGCGTGCTCGATTCGTAGAACAGCGTGACGAGCGTCTTGCCGCGCAGCGTCGGCACCTTTTTGATCGGGCGCTGGAGCACGTCCTTCATGGCGGCCGTGGTCTGCAAGACGGCCTCGACTTCCTGGACCGTGAAGTCATCCAGGTCCAGGACATGGCGCCGCGGCGCCTGCGCGCGGGTGGTCTGCAGCGGGCCGCCCGCGACAGGACTGATGCCGGCCACCCTGGGTCGGCTGAGCACCTCGAGGCTCACGCCGACACCTGTGCAGGTTGAATGAGGACCACTTCGTCCACGCCGTCGACCTCCTCCAAACGCACCGCCACTTTCTCGTGACGGCTGGTCGGCACGTTTTTGCCGACATAATCCGGGCGAATTGGCAGCTCGCGGTGCCCGCGGTCGACCAGGCACACCAGTTGAATGGCGCGCGGCCGCCCCAGGTCGATCAGCGCATCCAGCGCGGCGCGGATGGTGCGACCCGTGTACAGCACATCGTCGACCAGGATCACGGTCTTGTCGCCGATGTCGACGGGAATCGACGTCGGGCTCAGCGTGCGCGGTGCGCGCTGGTACACGTCGTCGCGGTAGAGGGTGACGTCGAGCTCCCCAAGCGGTACCTCCGCGTGTTCAAACTCGACAATGCGGCGCTGCAGGCGTCTGGCGAGTGGAATGCCGCGGGTGCGCAGGCCGACGAGGACCAGCGACTCGACACCCGAGTTGCGCTCCACAACCTCGTGAGCCAGGCGAGCGATGGCGCGGCGGATGTCGTCGGCGCCGAGCAGCTGTTTCTGGCCAGAGTCAAGCATAGGCACTCCTTCGCGGTCTCACAGGGCCGCATTTAAAGGTGTTGGTGCGAAAGTGTACGGGTTACAGGGTTACCGGTAGCGAGCTCAGGCCACGCAACGTGATCTGGTCCCGGCGTACCGGCTCACCGGCCAGCGCCAGGTTCGGGAAACGCCGCACCAGGGCGCCGATGGCGATCTGGCCCTCCATCCGTGCCAGCGGCGCTCCGAGACAGAAATGAATACCCCGCCCGAACGCCACGTGATTGTTCGGACTCCGCGTGAGGTCCAGCGTTTCGGGATCGGCAAACTGGGCAGGATCGTGGTTCGCCGCGCCAAGCAGCGCCAGGACCCAGTCGCCCTGCGAGATGGCGTGGCCGTCGATCTCGAGTTGCTCGGTCGCAACGCGCGCCGTCAGCTGGACCGGTGAATCAAACCGCAACAACTCTTCAACAGCCGAGGTAATCAGCGCCGGGTCTTCTCGCAGACCCGCAAGCGCCTCGGGGTGACGCAGCAACGCCAGCATCCCGTTGCCAATCAGGTTGACGGTCGTCTCGTGCCCGGCGATCAGCAGCAGCATGCACATGACCACCAGCTCCGGCTCACTCAGCACGTCGCCCTGCTCCTCCACCGCTACCAGGGCGCTGATGAGGTCGGCGCGAGGCTCGGCGCGCCGCTCGGCGATGATGCCGCGCAGATAGGCCTGCAGCGCCTCGCGAGCACCCGCCACGCGACTGGCGACGGTCTCGGGCACCAGCGGATCGAGGCTGGCGGCGACGACGCCCGACCACTCGTGGAATTTCACGCGATC
>JAFAWJ010001027.1 GCA_019242065.1 Chloroflexota bacterium | reverse complement strand
AGTGGACTGGGGGCATTGGTCTTGTCGACGACAAGGGGTAAACCCCTTGACCCCCGCCAGGGACGGACGGTGACCCTACGTGGGACTACGGTCGGCTCGGGGCTCGCGCGGAAGGCCAAGGACGCGCTCGCCCAGGATGTTGCGCTGGATCTCGGAGGTGCCCGCCAGGATCGTCAGCGCACGCGACCACGTGTACGGAAACGCCCAGTTGTCAGGCACGGGCTCGCCCGAGATCGTCGAGCCCGTCTGCTGCACCGCGTACTCCTCGGGCAAGTCCTCCAGCAACTGGCCAAAGCTGCCCAGAATCTCCTGGTACAGGTCCTGGTGCAGCTTTTCCATCTCACTGGAGGCCAGCTTCTGCACCGACGACTCCGCCCCAGGCCGGCTGCCCTTCTCCGCCGACGACAACATGCGCAAGCCGGCGGCGCGCATCACTTCGATATCCACCAGCATGCGCCCCAGCCGGTTGCGCACCCGTGGATCGGCCAGCCGGCCACTCAATCGACACGTCTGGATTAGCCGCTCGAGTGCCAGCCGTCGCCCGGTGGCGGCGCTGAGCGTGTTGCCGCCGCGCTCATAGCTGAGGGTCGTCTGCGCCCCTCGCCAGCCTTCACCTTCGGCGCCGATCAGGTTTTCCGCTGGAATGCGCACGTCGGTGAAAAACACTTCGCAGAATTCTGCGTCGCCGGTGATCTGGCGCAGGGGTCGGACCTCGATGCCCGGCGTGCGCATGTCGACGATGAAATACGAGATACCCCGGTGCTTGGGCACGTGCGGATTGGTGCGTGCCAGCAAAATGCCCAGGTCGGCGTTGAAGCCCGCACTGGTCCAGATCTTCTGACCGTTGACGACGAACACGTCGTCGTCGCGCGTGGCGCTGGTGCGCAGGGAGGCCAGGTCCGAGCCGGCGTTGGGCTCCGAATACAGCTCGCACCACAGCTCCTCGGCGGACAGGATCTTCGGCAGGTAGCGCTGTTTCTGGGCATCCGAGCCGTGAGCAAACAGGGTGGGAGCGACGAGGCTCATGCCTGGACCGCTGGCGTGCGGCGGCGCGCCTGCGCGGGTCATCTCCTCGGCGAGGATTGCCTGCTGCACCGGTCGAGCGGCCTGGCCGCCGTACTCACGCGGCCAGCCCATGCCCACGAAGCCGGCCTCCAGCAGTTGCTTGTGCCAGGCGCGGCGGTCGGCCAGCGTCTCACGCTTGACGGGTAAGCGGGCGGCGAGCCAGGCGCGAACGTGCAGGCGGAAGGCGTCATCTTCGGCGGTGTAGGTCAGATCCATGCTTCGGCACCTCAGGGTACGGGACGCACGTGGGTAGCGACGAGCATCGCACTGGGCGCTTCAGGCACACTTTCACGCGCAAGGGAGATTACGTGGCGCAAGAATATCCGTTCTACAAAGCCGAATACATCTGGGTGGATGGCACCCGGCCCGTGCACAAGCTCCGCTCCAAGGCCAAGGTGGTGCCGACCGGCCAGGAGCCGCCGATCTGGGGCTTCGACGGCTCGAGCACCGAACAGGCGACGGGCGATCGCTCGGACTGTGTGCTGCGGCCCGTGTTCGTGTGTGACGATCCGCTTCGGGGCGGCGCCAACAAACTGGTCCTGTGCGAGGTCGAGCTGGTCAGTGGCGAGCCGCACCCGTCCAATACGCGCGCGGCGTGCCGCGAGGTCGCCAGCCGCTATGCACAGCACGACACGTGGTTCGGCATGGAACAGGAATACACCTTGTTCGACGGCATCAAGCCGCTCGGCTGGCCTGACAACGGCTTTCCCGCGCCGCAGGGCGGCTACTACTGTGGCGTCGGCGCCGACGAAGTCTTCGGACGGCCAGTGGTCGAGGCGCACCTCGAAAACTGTCTACGTGCCGGGCTGAGCATCTCGGGCATCAATGCCGAGGTCATGCCGGGCCAGTGGGAGTTCCAGGTTGGGCCACTGGCCGCGCCGCTCGCCGCCGACCAGTTGTGGGTGGCGCGCTGGCTGCTGTACCGCACGGCTGAAGACTTCCCGACCGCGTCTGGCAATCGGGTCTCGGCCAAGCTGGACCCGAAGCCGGTCAAGGGCGACTGGAACGGGGCTGGCTGCCACACCAATCTGTCGACGAAAGAGATGCGCCAGAACTACGACGCGTGCATCGCGGCCGCGGAGGCCCTGGGCACGCGGCATGACCTGCACATCAGCAACTACGGCGTTGGTATCGAGGAGCGCCTGACGGGGCAGCACGAGACGGCGTCGTGGCGCGAGTTCAGCTACGGCGTGTCGCACCGCGGCGCGTCGGTGCGCATCCCGTGGCAGGTGGCCAAGGATCGCCAGGGGTACATCGAGGACCGGCGTCCGAACGCCAACATGGACCCCTACGTCGTGACCCGCCTGATCATCGAAACCGTGTGCGGTTCCGCCGAGGGGACGCTCGAGGCGACGCCGAACAATGGCGCCGTCGCCGCGCACGCGCCAACCGCCAGCGCCCATCACTGAGCTGGGTCCGCGCTGCTCCCTCGCCTCTCTGGGAGAGGCTTTATCAAGGGGTGAGGGCCCGTTCGTAGCGCAGCAGCAGGGCCGTGGTCGGAGACGACCGCGGCCTTTGTTGTCGCTCAGCCAGCGGCGGCCCGGACAGGGCTTATGCGCCAGAGGAGTACCATC
>JAFAWJ010001014.1 GCA_019242065.1 Chloroflexota bacterium | reverse complement strand
ACAGATCGTTCAGTTCCTCCGCCATCACCAGGCTTTCTTCCACCAGGCGGCGCGCCGTTGAAGGATCGTGGGCATCGAGCGTGAGATTGGCAAGTGTGCCAAGAGTCATGCCCATCGTGTTGCGTTCGCCGATCGGCTGCGCGAGTGCGAATGCCTCCAGGCTCAGGGCGCGGGCGCGTTCGGCGTCTCGAGACGCTAGAAAGCGCGCATACTGCATGAGGCAGTGCGCTGTCGCCCAATCATCGTGCAGCGACCGAAATATGGCGAGAGCTTCGTCATAGAGTTCCGCAGTGTCGACGAAACTCGCTGTTGACACCCGCGGATTCGACCTGCCGGGCGGAGAGGCGATTGTTCGCGTGTCCATGCGTTCCGCGGCAAACGCAACACGGACGAGCGCGAAACCGAGCAGCCAAAGGTCGTGCGCGCCGCGTGATAGAGCTAGACCTGTCGTGCTTGCCTCGTAGTTCGCGACAATGTCGTCTTGCTTGCTGATAGTCCAACTCAGTGCCACATAGGCCCACGCGCGCGCCAGGGCGGACGTGGATCGTCCACGCGGATCGTCGAGAAAACGCGTTAGCCACTCGCGTCCCTCGGTCACCCTGTGGATGCTCCAGAAGCACCAGAGTGACCCGGTGAGACGTTGACCGCGCTCAAATTGATCGGATTCCAACAACCACGCGAGGCATGTGCGCAGATTGTCGAACTCGTCGTCGACACGCGCCAGCCATTCGAGCTGTTCCGCTGCCAAGAAGTGCGGGGCGGCCCGTCGTACGAGCTCCTCGTAAAACGTGGCGTGGCGCTCACGGATCATCGCGTCCTCGCCCGCCGCGGCAAGCTGCTCGAGTCCAAATTCTCGGACTGTCTCCAGCATCGTGTAGCGGGGTTGATTGTGAGCACCGGCTTCGAATGCTAAAAGGCTCTTATCGATCAGCGAGGCGAGTCGGTTGAGTACATCAATGGTCGCCACCACCGCGCAGTGATCCGATGGTTGCCCAGAGTGCCCGCAGAGGGCTTCTGCTGCCTCCAGTGTGCACCCTCCCGCAAAGACTGAGAGGCGGCGGAATACCGCTTGCTCAGCCGGATCGAGCAGGTCGTAGCTCCAGGCGATTGCCCCACGTAGCGTTTGTTGGCGTTGCGGTAAATCCGCCGCTCCCCCGATCAGGACCGCGAGCCGGCGCTCGAGGAGCCGCGACAACTGATCTAGCCCGACATATTTGACACGTGCCGCCGCCAACTCGATCGCCAGTGGCAAGCCATCCAGTTGCCGACAAATATCGGCGATGGTCAGAGCACTGGTGCTGGTGAACTCGAAGTCGGGGTCGGTGGCGCGCGCCCGCTCAACGAATAGCTGGACCGCATCCGACTGCTGAATAGCTGCGAGTCTCTGTATGCCGGCTGCCGTTGCTGCGTTGCGTCGCGAGTGGCCTGGGTCTTCCAGTGTCCCGGGCGGCGCCAGACGTAGCGGGGGCACTTCTAGCGTGTGCTCAATTGACAGGTGCAATACTTCGCGACTGGTGACCAGCACTTTCAGGCCGGACGCTTCGGCGATCAACTCGGCGACCAGTGTGGCGGCTGACAGCAGGTGCTCGAAATTGTCCAATACGAGCAGCAGGTGCCGTCGCTGAAGGAACTCGCGGACGTTCGCTCGCAGCGGGCCGCCGGCATCGGGCACGGCCAGTGCCTCGGCAATAGCCGTCACCACCTGAGCGGGATTGGCGACGGGAGCCAGCGCCACGAACCACACGCCATCAGCAAAGTCATCCAATAGTGACGCGGCGGAAACCAGCGCGAGTCTCGATTTACCGATTCCTCCCGCCCCAGTCAGCGTCAGGAGTTGAACCGCCGGCGATTGGAGCTGCGTGGTGATCACAGCTAACTCGTGCTGGCGACCGATGAGTCGGTTCGTCGATGGCGGGAGATTGTCGCCGGGCCAGACGGTGGGGGCGTGCAGCGGCTCGGGCGCGGGTAGGGTCGCGTCTGCCGGGGCACTGTACGCGTGCCACGCGCCTATCAGCTCCGATGTTTGTTGGGCGTCCAGGCCGAACGCTGTGACAAGTGTTTCGAGCGTACGACGATGGGGACGCGTTCGGCCTCGCTCGAGGTTGCCGATCGTGTTGACGCTCAATGGCGGCACGACCAGCGCCGCCAACTCTTCCTGCAGCCAGCCACGGACTTCGCGATGCCGCCTCAGTAGTGCGCCCAGCGTGCTTGTGCGCACGCTGTCCTTTGCCCGCTCGTGCACCTACGTGCGCCCCTCGGGGTCAGTCTACGGCTGATTTTCGTATAAGCGCCTAAGGAAATTGTGTCTGTAATTGTGGGTGAGAATGGGCATAATCGCTGGACGTCGTGTGCGGGTGAACGCAGACTGGCGGCATGTCCAGGCGCATTGCGATGACCCGACGCGAGCTCATGACGCGCCTCGGTGTCGGACTAACTGGTGCCACGCTCGCCGGCGTCGTGGCCGCCGGCATCTCCGCTCTGCCCGGCGTTCAGCTAGCACTCGCGGAGCAATCTCCAGACGTCAATTCGACTCCCACCCCAGACGGAACTGGCCACACATCGAGCGATGGGGGAACGCTCCGTTTCGGCAACGTCGGCGGATTCCTCACGCTGGAAGGTCAGACGACCGGTCCGGAAGGCAGCCTCGACCAGCTACGCGTCATCTGGGAACAGTTGATCAGCCTGGACACGAACCATCAGCCGCAGCCGATGCTGGCCGAGAGCTGGGAGTTCGCCAACAACGACCAGCAAATCACCTTCAACCTGCGTCAGGGCGTGCACTTTCACAGCGGACGCGAGTTGACGTCCGATGATGTCAAGTTTTCGCTCCTGCGACTGCAGGACCCGAAGATCGGCTCGGTCCTGACGCCACTCATGATGACCATGACTGGCGTCGACACGCCTGACCGGTACACCGTGGTGGTGAGCGCGTCTCGGCCGTGGGTGGAAGTCTTCGACATTCTGAACAGAGCGGCGATCGTCGATCCCGTGACGCTCCAGTCTGACGGGCTCGCGAAACCAACCGGGACCGGGCCGTTCATGTTCGCTGAATATGCGCAGGGCGATCACCTGCGCCTGGCCAAGAACGCCAACTACTGGCAATCGGGTCTTCCACATCTCGACGAGGTGCTGGTTTCGATCTATGCCAATGCGCAGGCCGCGGATGTCGCGCTGGAAGCCGGCGCGCTCGACCTGGTCAGTGTCGGAATGCCGTTGACGGACGTGCTCCGGTTGCAGGCAGATCCCACCTACCAGGTGCTGATCAATCCGGCGAGCGGCACGACCTGGGCCGTTTGCTACAACTGTACGAAGCCGCCGACGGATAACAAATTGGTCCGTCAGGCGCTGGGCTACGCGCTGGATCGGAAGCGGATCGCGGACACGGTGTGGCATGGGCTCGAATCGCCAATTGTGTTGCCCTGGAACGCGGCGTCGCCCGCCTACGACGCGAGCAGGAACAGCGCCTACGCGTTTGACCTGGATACTGCGCGAGCGCTGCTTGCGCAGGCGGCCCCGACGACGACTTCGCTGGAGCTCATCTGGGCAGTCGGGCCACCCGAGTACGAGACCATGGCGCAAATTTATCAGTCGGACCTGCAGCAGGTTGGCCTCGACGTCACGCTCAAGCCACTCGAGGGCCCGGCCTTTATACAGTACGCAAACGGCCTGCAGTACCAGGGCATCCGCCTGGCATCGTATGGCACGGCGAACCTCAGCCCAGCGGTTGGCGTCTACGGCGGCCTGTACGCGCCGCAGGCCAACTTCTCCGGCTTCCAGGACGACGCGTACACGCAACTGGTCAGCCAGGTAGTCAGTGAGACCGATCCGGCCCGGCAGCAACAGTTGTACGCGCAGTTGACCGACTACTACCTGGATCAGTCATTTGTACAGCAGTTGGTGCCCAACCCCGAGCATGTAGTAGCGCAAGCGAACGTGCACGGCCTCCGCTACGACATGCGCCCCGGCCTGGTGCTCGGGGAAGTGTGGCTGTCGTGAGTACTCGATCCACCGTGTGTCCTAGCAGGCGGCAGAACCACAGACGTACTGACCGCGAGTTCGGTATAGGTGCAGGCTGCCACTGCAGGAGTACGACTAGTGTGGTCTCCCAAAGATCCACTTGACAGACAACACAGTTGCTCTGTGCATAGCTGGGGATTAG
>JAFAWJ010000945.1 GCA_019242065.1 Chloroflexota bacterium | reverse complement strand
GGTCATGCTGCGCACCTACTTCGGATGAGCAGGCGATTGGGCGTGAGTGGTGGCACCTGCGCGCGGGTTACACCGCGGTCGGGTCGAGCGGTGCCAGCCGGAACAATCTGATGCCGCTGGTGTCCAGGTGGCCGATCTGGGTGGCGCCCTCGAGGAGAGCCGGGCGTTTGGCGCGCACGTCGTCGAGTTCCCAGCCTTCGACCAGCAGGTAGACGGGGCCGCCGGCAGCCTGCACGCGCTGCAGTTTGTCCAGAAGTTTCGCTTGGTCGCCGTCGTAGCGGGCGGTGGGCAGGTCGGCGTACATACGCAGGGTGCCGCTGTGCTGCATGGCCAGCACGATGGCGGGGCCGTGGACGTACTGGCGCGCCCACTGGGCGGCCGTCGAGTACTTGCGATCGCCGTCGCCCATGAGGAACACGGAATGGGCGCCAGCCCACTGGTGTGAGGCGACCATGAACACCGCGGCGGCGACTACCAGCGCAGCCCAGCGCGCCGCGCGAAACGGACCGACTTCAACCAGTCGGACGAGCGCGGAGGCTTCCAGGATGGCCACGGCGGGCACGATCGGCAGCAGGAAGCGGCCATACCACCAGGCGTCGTCGAAGGGATAGGCAGCGAAAAACGCCCAGATAATCGCGATGTTGGTGGCGAGCAGTACGCGATAGGGGCGCGCCAGGCGGCCGAAGACCAGGCCGGCGGCGAGCAACACCAGGCCAAGGCCGATCTGCTGTTCGTTGAGCCAGCCGAGGTAATGGACTGCGCGGCGGCCCACCTCGGGGATTGAATGGGCGAGTGGAGGATTGCCGTAACCGGTCGTCCACGGCGCGCCGTAGGCCAGATTGTTGACGGCTGCTTCGATAAGTAGAAACGGCAAGAGTCCAAGAGCGAAGCGCAGCAGTGGACGCCAGTCAGCGTATCGGAAAGCCGCGTAGCCGAAGGAATGATCTCGACTGGTGGCCCCGGCAGGCGGGCCGACTGTTGCGGACGCGGACGTACCCGGCGTGGAGGAAGTGCGTGGTCTTAGGGCCGACCAGATGAGCCACCCAATGGTGGGCACCAGCAGCAGGCCCATGTTGGGGCGGATCCAGACGCCCAGGCCCAGCGCCGCGCCAAGCAGGATGTCCGTCCACAGTCGTCGGCGCGGGTTGAGGAGGATGGCGTACATCACCGCCGCGCAAAAGGCGGCTGGGACGTCGCTCATCGGCTGCACGGCGCTCCAGATGAAGTTTGGAAAGAAGAACACCAGGCCTGCCGCCAGGAACCCGCCCAAGCGTCCGATGTGCGGCCGCGCTGCCGCGTAGGTCAGCAAGATGGTGGCAACACCCAGCAGGGGTGCAACCCAGTAGCCGGCCGCTGGGCCGAACAGTCGCACCGGGCCACTCATCAGCAGCGGGTAGCCGAACGGGTAGGTGGGAATGGTCCCGTCCGGGCCCTTGCCCACGTAGCCGAGGGGTGCGGTGAGTGAACTGTCCTCGGCCAGTCCGAATTGCGAAAAAACGTGTTCGCGGACGTAGAACTGGCCGCTGCTCAACCGCTGCGCCTCGGAGACGTAGCCGTATGCGTCAGAACCACCCGCGGTGTCGTCGGCATAACGGCGAAAGGCAACCAACGCCACCATGGCCAACAGCACGAGACCGACCAGTTCGAGTCGTCCCGACCAGGCCTGGCCCCGTCCGACCGTGCCAGCGATGAAGGTGGAGCGCCACGGGCGCGTCGGTGCCGGGACCGCGTTCACGTGAGACGACTTACGAGCCCTATCCAGAGGGCGCCAGTTGCGCTGCTGATGGCAACCAGTGGACCGGTGCCGCGCCAGCGCGCGCCCAGGAGCACCACAACGCCAAGAAGGTACCACTCGATGAGCACCCGCATGTACGACCAGTCGTCGACCCAGATGTTGCCGCTGAGCGAGAGACCGAGCACCGTGTAGCCAATCCACGCCAGCTTCTCGTACAGGCGGGCCCTGGAACCCGGCAACAGAATCAGTCCCAGCACCAGCATCAACGCCAGCAGGTACAGCTCGATCGACCACAACAGCTTCAGATCGGGTGCCGCGTAGCCGATGCTACCGATGAATTGGGCGAGCGCCGAGAATGGCTGGGTGTACTTGTCCTGTCCGGACAGGGCCGGCAACAAGTGCCAGCGATGCCACAAGAACAGCTGCCACACAGCGGTGACCACGCCCGGCACCAGGAACACGTAGGCACGAAATGAGGTCGGGCGGCCTCGCCAGCGTTCGAATACGTACGTGACGGCCAGCATCGCCACCACCAGCCCGGCGGTCTCACGCGACAGCAGCGCGAGCGTGAGGGAGAGCGTCGCCAGCACCGCCCAGTTGCGACGCAGGCCCACCAGCGCCCCAAGCAGGAAGGCCGCCTCCACGATCTCGACCAGATCGCGCGAGAGGGCCATCAGGAGCCCCGGATACAGCGCGATGGCCAGGCCCCAGAGCGGGTTGCGTCCCGAGCTCTGGGCGATGCTGCCAGCTAGCCAGCCGAGCGCGCACAGGGCGAGTAAGTTGACCAGCACCATGGCGGCCGGAACCAGGCGTGGGTGGCCGAGCGCTGCCGCCCAGGCCAGTGCGGGATACACGATGCGCTCCTGTCGGTAAGGGGCGTTGTCGAGGTGGATACCGTATGCATCCCAGTCGCGGTTCATCGGCTCGAGCGCCAGGCGGTAGTAGTACTGACCGTCGTAGCCGGGGTCGGGCCAGATGTAGATTGGCGTCGGCAGTTGGCTCGGGTCGACGAGAATCGCGGGGTCGTCGCCCGCCGTCACAAAGTAAGACCAGTTTGAATCGTGCTGGCTCAGCCGGTCGACGACGAACGTGCTGTAGATCAGCGCTGTGAGGATCAGCGCCAGCAGCGGCGTGCGCCACAGGAGCGACACAGTGTTGACGATGGGCCGAGTGGGGGACACGGCGGCCGTGGGCGAGGGATGGGGGTGGGTGCCGAGGAGCACATCCCGATTCGCCCGCGGTGTCAGTTCCATCAGAAACGGTGCGTCAGCCGCCGTGTGCAGCGGCAGCGCATGGTACCAAACGTTCCTCAGGCGCGAGCCAGGCGGCGCAGCATCGTGGTCAGCGTGGTGCGCGGGGGCAGGAGGATGTCGGGGATCGGGCTTGCGGTCAGGCGCGCGTAGATCAGCAGCAGCAGCACGGTGGCGCACACGTCGGCGGTGGCCAGGGCGATCGCGCTGCCGATCTCGGCCACTGGGGGGATGAACACCAGCGACAG
>JAFAWJ010000929.1 GCA_019242065.1 Chloroflexota bacterium | reverse complement strand
ACTCACGGAATTCGGCCGACGCCGAGCAGGCTGCGCGGCGTCATATCGCGCGGCTGCGCGAGGTGCTGGAGCACAATGCGCAACTGCTCGGCTAATCGTCCGACGCTGACGTGAAAATCCTGCTGGTGGGCGGCTCGGGTAACGTCGGTACCTGCATCATTCCGTACTTGCGCCAGCAGTACGAGATCCGGGTCCTGGACGTGCGTCCGCCTCCGCATGCCGACGTGGAGTTCGTCGAGGGCTCCATCGCCGATCCACACGCTCTCGAGCGCGCGCTGCACGGGGTCGACTCCTTTGTCGCCATGGTGATGAAGAGTCCCCAGGATGGTTCGGTTACCGATCAGACGCCGAGCAGCATCGCAGACAATTACTCCATCAACGCTCTTGGGCTCCACCTTTTACTCCACACCGCGCACCAGGCGGGTATCCGGCGCGGTGTGTACACCAGCTCCGCGAGCGTGCACGATCGCGAGCGGGACTACTTCCCGTCCGAAGAACAGGTACCGCTCGACGGACCGAGCGTGTACGGCCTGACCAAGGGCTTCGGCGAGCTGATCTGCGCGTATTTCTGCCGCTGGTTCGACATGAACATCGTCGCCCTCCGACTGTCCGGGCCGAGCTCACGCCAGCACTACCTGGAGTACCGGCGCAACCCGGAGCTGCGGCCCAACGGACACCCCTACCTGTACGTGACTGACGAGGAGGACCTGGCCCGGGCTTACTCGGCGGCGCTGCGAGTTGTCGAGAAGGGTCACGGCCGCTTCGAGGCGATCTATGTCACGGGCGACGAGACCGGGCAGGAGTGGAACCTGAGCAAGGCCGAGTGGCTGCTCGGCTGGCATCCGGAGTCTCAGCGCTTTGTCGACGCGCCGCGCTGACGGCTACATGACCCCGCTCACGGCCACATAGATCGACTTCCAGTTGGGATCCTCCGCGTAGCGCCGCAATGAGAGGAGTCCGGCGACGGTGCCGAGCCACGCTGCGTACGGCGGCCTTGGCGTGCTGAAGCCGCTCTGGACGAACGTGAGCCGCGTTCTGCCCTGGCTGCCCGCCAGCTCCCAGGTCGCGACGCCGGCGTCGCCGAAGTTCACCGACATCGTGCGGCCGGGCTCCAGCGCGACGATCCTGGCCGCGTCCCCAATCTGGTCGGACAGTGGTTCCTGGAGCCCGCCCATTGCAAAGCGACCGCCGACCCAGGGCTCGATCCCGATCGGAAAGTCGAACCACGTACTGATCTGATCGGAGTCGACGAGCGCCGTGTAAATCCGCTCGCGTGGCGCGTTGATCTCCAGCTCGGCGCGCAGATTGGATGTCGTGAAGTCGCAGCGGTATGCGACGCCGCGTCCCGCCAGGAAGTCCACCAGGTTACCGAGCGAGAGTGCCCAGAACGTCTGGATCACGCTCAAACTGCTGGATTCGGCGAGTGCCTGCTGGAAATCGTAGTGCGTCTGCGACACGCTGACTACGCTCGCCTCGGCGCCGTCGGACTCCACGTGAATCTCGACCGTGGTGTCCTCTCCGCCCAGTGTCCAGATGAACCGCAGGGTGTGATCGTCGGCGGACATCAGCCGCTGGTGGGCGACCTCACCGTCGGGTGTGTAGCGGCCCCAGAAGGCAAACGTGCGTGGCAAGTCCACTTCCGCGTGCTCCGCCAACCAGACCTCGAGCTGGTCTGGACTGGAGAGTGCCTGCCACACCCGTTGCAGTGGGGCTGCGATGCGAACACGCAGCAGCATCGTCCTGTTGTCAGTCACGTGGCCGGTCTCCTTTGGGGTAGCACGCCACGGCCAGCTTGAAGGCGTCACCCTCGCTGCCGCCGTAGCGGGTGAACAGGTCCTGCAGCGTGCGCTGCAGCTCGTCGAAAAAGGCTTGCCGCCGGTCGGTCGGTATGCGAATCTCGCCCGAGACGCCAATCGAGGGCAGTTCGGGTTTCGCACGGTCCAGCGCGGCGATGTCGGACTGGACCTCTTCCACCAGGTCCAGCAGAAAGCCCAGGCTGAAGGCGTCCTGCGCCTGGCGCAAATTGCCAATGCGACCCACCAGCTGTGGCGAGACCCAGTAGGCCTTTGCGCTGGCCCGGTAGATGCCCTCGTGGATGCCGCGGACTTTGCGCTCGGCCACCTGATCCACCAGTTGCGCGTCGACCAGACGCTTGACGTGGTAGTAGACACGCTGCGGGGTCTGCCCGAGGCGCTCGGCGACTTCCGTGCAGGAGCGCGGCTCGGCTAGCTGGCGGACGACCTCGATGGCCTGCGGCTTGAGCAGGGCATCGACCTGGGGCAGCCGTTCGAGGACGAGGACTTCGTGCATTGGTAAAAATATTCTGTACGTAAATGGTGCGTTTGTCAATGGCCCAAAGTCGCCCACTCGGGCGGGTGGCGCAGCACCTTGGGCTGTGCATCACGCACCGCTGGGGCCCAGCGGTCGGCTGCTTGCAGCATCGCACGATGGCGCGCATCTGAGCCGCCCGCGTGCGCCAGACCGTGCTCGCGCGCCAGCGCCAGCGCGTGCCGACTCAGGCGTAGAACTGGGCGAGCCCGAGCACCGCTACTTTCTTCGCGCGGACGTGGCGGAGCGTTCCGCGGGGATTGGCTATGTTGCCGGGGGCCTGCCTGGATAGATCGCCTGCCGGCCGAGTTGTTGCCACGCCAGCGGCGCCGCGGCTTTTCCAAGCCGACTCTCGACATCCAGCGACTCGTCCCAGAAATGGGCAATGACGCGTTGTCCATGCAGGGCGTTGGAGGCCTCCGACGCCAGCCACACGACCGGTCGCTGCATGACGTCGGGCTGGATGAGTGCGGCGCGGTCGAAGGGCGTGTCCTGTGGCAGGAGATTGGTATTCGCCGGACCGCCTGGCACCAGCACGTTGACGGTGACGCCCGTGCCGTCCAGTTGCTGGGCGATGGACGCCATGAAGGCTTCGTGCCCGGCTTTGGACGATCCGTAGGCCGGGTTTGTTTTCGAGTACATCGTATCCAGACTGGTGGTCACGCCGATGATGCGTCCCCAGTGCTGCTCCATCAGGTGTGGGACAACGGCTCGTGCCATCATGACCGGACCGAGAAAGTTGACCGCGGCGACGCGGAACCACGCTTCGGGCGCAACCTTCCAGAAGTCCGTCGAGTCAGCGCTGCCAAAGCCGGCGTTGCGCGGATTGGTCCCGGCGTTGTTGACCAGGATGTGCACGCCGCCGAGTGTGTCAATGGCTGTTTGGACCGCGCGTTCGGCATCCTCCGCGTTCGCCACGTCGCCGACGATCTGCACGATCCGGCCGCGACCGGCTGTCTCCTCCACTTCGTTCGCGGTCTGCTCGAGGCTTTCCGGGTCGATATCCATCAACGCGACGCGGGCGCCGGCTTGCGCCAGCGCGAGGGTCATCGAGCGGCCGAACCCGATGCGGCTGCCGGCACCGGTGACAATTGCGACTTTGCCTTCCAACGATGTGTCCACGTTCACCTCCTCACGACTAGCCACATTGTTCCATGGCCTTCGCCCGGTGCGACGCGCTCGACGTCC
>JAFAWJ010000897.1 GCA_019242065.1 Chloroflexota bacterium | reverse complement strand
GTGCCGTCCGCCAGACGCGGAAAACAGCTGGGCGGCGGTTCGACGTTGTCGGTCACCCAGCGCTCGAGGTTTACCAGCGCCGACCGAACGAGCGGTGAGTAGTCGACCGCGTTGAACGGGTGGGCGCCGCGTGTGCCTTCGTTCGGCTCGGTATCTACCAGCGGCAACACGCCCGGCCCATGCTGCGTGCCCGCCAGATGGTAGACGCGCACCTCTGCGGGCGGTTCGACATCCCGCTTGCCTTCGAGATCGGTGTGGACCAGCGACCCGTCGCCTCGCCAGTACTCGGCCGAGGTGTTCGTGGCAATCACCCGCGGTACCCCGCCGAGGGCTCGCTGACGAGCCAGGAGCCCATCACGCTGTCCGGTGAGCGGGTCGGTATGCTCGTCGTAGCCGAACGGCAGACGGTGGCCAAAGCTCGGCGTGGACTGCACCGACGGCTGGGCGTAGCGGTGGTTGAACTCACCTCTGCGACCGCCCGCGACATGCTGCAACATGCCGTCGAAGACGGTTTGCCCGCTCTCGTCGACGTTGAGGCCCAGGTACAGAAAATGCCGCAAAAAGCGGCCGCTCTGCGACACGCCGAAGGCGAATGTGCGCGTGATGCGGCCGGCGCAGGGGTTGTCGGCGGCCGACGACGAGCGCAGGTAACTGACGAAGTCGCGAGTTGCCAGCAGGCCGCTGCCCACCACCGGACAGCGCCGGGTGCGGTACACAACTTCGTAGATACGGCCAGGTGCGAATCCGTCGGACAGCCAGATGTGGGTGTCATCCACGAAGCGCCAGCGGTCGCGCGGGATCGTGGCACGCGGAGCATCCGGCCAGTCACGAACCGTCAGGGATGCCTCGTCATCGTCGACGTTGGCGACGGGATACGGCTGGTGGACTCGATTGGCCAGCAGTCGCTCGTTCGTTGGCTGGTTGGGCTGAAATTCGACGGCGACCTGCCCGATTAGCGGTGCGCCGGTGTCGTCACGCGCGGTGGGAGCATCGAGGCCGATCAGGCCGGGAGCGCGGATCACGTCCCACTGCCAGCCACACCAGGCGACGGTCCAGCCGTGACGGAACACGAAGCCATCGCCTGGATCGATGGTGTCGCTGCCAGCGACGTCAGTCGCTCGGTTCAACTGACGGGGCAGGACGCGCCGTCCCCGATTGGCCACAACGTAGAGCAAGTTCCGACTGCCGTGCTCGGGATCGCTGGGCTGGAGGATGCAGAAGTCGGCGGTGAAGTGCACCAGGCCGTGCTCGTCGCGTTCCGCGCGGTCGAGGTCGACAATCGTGGCGTTGGCAGGGTCGTCTGGATTGACCGCGAAGTGGACCAGGCCGTCGATACGCTCGTAGGCGCCGGCTGGGCCGAAGGCCTGGCCAGCAGCGTACGGTTGTCGGGCGTGGATTGCGAGCTGGGTGACTGTCACACGGCTGATCGTACTGCTCGGCCAGACGGCGCCTTACCATCAGCCCGAAACGGCTGGAGTGGTGGGACGTATGCACGAGGACCGCGGGCATGGCTGAGCTCGAGCGCACGCTCGTCCAGCACCTTTCGGAGACGCGATTCGAGGACCTGCCGGAGGCGGCCGTGGAGGCGGCACGACGGTGCGTGCTGGACACCGTGGCGGTCAGCCTCGCGGGCAGCGACGGTCAGGACATTCCGACACTGCTGGAGTGGCTGGAGTCGCAAGGTGGTCCGGGCGAGGCGAGTGTCCTCGTGTATGGCAGGCGACTGCCGGCGCGGCACGCGACCTGGATCAACGGTGCGATGGCCCGCGCGCACGAGTTCGACGACTCGCACGATCCGACCGGGGACCATACCAGCGTTCCCATCTTCTCGGCGGCGCTGGCCGCGGCCGAGTTGCGGAGCGACGTGAGCGGGCGCGAGTTTGTGACCGCCTACGTGCTGGCGGCTGACCTCGTCTCGCGCCTGCGCCTGGCTCCTTCGCGGAAGGTTGGCGGGACCGACTTCGCCGCGAACACGTATGCGCCGTTCGCCGCGGCGACCGCGGCAGGCTGGCTGCTTGGCTTGCGCGACGATGGTCTGTACGCGGCGCTGGGCTGGGCGGCGGCGCAGGCCGCGGGCTCTCTGCAGTTGCAACAGGGTGGATCGTCGGCGCTGCACGTGCACCATGGCCTGGCCGCCGCAACTGGCATGCAGGCGGCGCTTCTGGCGAAGCAGGGGCTGCCGGGCATGGAGCACTTCCTGACCGGCACATTTGGCTTTTACAACGCGTACGAGCGGGGCGACTACGCGGCCGACGTGATCACCGACGAACTCGGGAAGCGGTTCGAGGTCGAGCAGGTCTCGGTCAAGCAGTACCCCAGCGGGCGGGTGACGCATGGGCCGATTCAGGCCGCGATCGCGCTGCGCGAGGCGCACGGCTTGCGGGCCGAGGATGTGGAGGAGATTGTGGTCACGTACACGCCCGGTGGCTACAAGATGACGTGCTTGCCGGAGGAGGAGCGACGCGTGCCGACCAGCCTGCAGCACGCCAAATTCAGCCTGCCGTATACGGTCGCGTGTGCGCTGGCGCGGGGACATGTTGACCTTGGGGACTTCACGGCGCAGGCACTTGCGGACGAGGTGGTGCGGCGGCTTGCGCCGCGGGTTCGGGTTGAGGTGGACGCCGGCCTCGGGCGCGTCATACCGCCCGGGATCGTGCGCGTACGGCTGCGGGACGGCCGCGAGCTTGCCGGACGGGTGGAGCATTTGCGGGGAAGTCCGCAGGATCCGGTGAGCTTCGCGGACTGCGCGGGCAAGCTGCGCAGGTGTATCGAGTACGCGGCGAGGCCGCTGGCAGTGGAGCAGGTGGAAGGCGTAGTCGAGTTCGTCGCGGCGCTGGAGCGGCAGGACGACGTGGGTCGGCTGGCGCGCTTGCTCGCTGCCTGACGATCTGGTTCCGCTGCCGGAAGCGCAGACGGGCTGCGAGGGCGGGTTGCGTGAGGCACTTCACTTCTGGGATGTGAAGCCGGTCACTCGCGTGGACATGCAGAAATAGCCATTTGTGCGACGGGTGGGGATGGCTGGCATCCGTTGTGCGGGAGGCGG
>JAFAWJ010000860.1 GCA_019242065.1 Chloroflexota bacterium | reverse complement strand
TGCGCGCGGAAGGCTGGCACGTCAGCGGACCGGTCTCGCCTGACACGGTCTTCCTGCGCGCCTCGGAAGGCGATTTCGACGCCGTGATCGCCATGTACCACGACCAGGGGCACATCCCGTCCAAGTTCGCCGGCTTTGACGACACCGTGAATGTCACGCTCGGCCTGCCGATCGTCCGCACATCCGTCGACCACGGCACTGCTTACGACATCGCCGGGACCGGCCGCGCCAACGAGGCCAACCTGTTAGCCGCGATCGATCTCGCCGCCAGCATGGCGAGCAATCGCGAGCGGCGCGCGGCGGCCAGCTCGGCGTAGACAGCCGCTGATGCACGTCGGCGCCGCGACAACTCCTGTGCCCACCCTGATGCGTCCGCGCGGGCGGCGCCTGCCGGGTCCCGAGTGGCTGCGCGTGTTGCTGCGCACGCGGCTGGTGCCGCTGGGCCTGTTGATCGTGCTCGTGATCCTGCTCCTGGCGCTCACCGCCGACTTTTTGACACCCTACGACCCCGACGAACAGCACTATTCGGACGTCCTGAAGCCACCCTCGGCCGAGTACCCGCTGGGCACGGACGACCTCGGTCGCGACGTGTATTCGCGCATCGCGTATGGCTCGCGGATCTCGCTGGAGGTCGGGGTGATCGCGGTCAGTATCGGCGTGGTCCTAGGCACGCTGGTTGGACTGTGCGGCGGATACTACGGCGGCCTCATCGAAGACGTGCTGATGCGCACGATGGACGCGGTGCGTGCCTTTCCCGCGCTGGTCCTGGCCCTGTCAATCAACGCCGTGCTCGGACCGGGCATCGTCAACGTGATGGTGGCGGTCGGTGTCGTCTCCGTACCCAGCTTCGCGCGGTTGGCGCATGGCCAGGTCTTGTCCGTCCGGGAGCGCGAGTACGTCACCGCCGCGCGGGTGTCGGGCGTCGGCCCGTGGCGCATCATGCTGGTGCACATCCTGCCGAACATCGCGTCGCCGATCATCGTCCAGGCTTCGCTCGGCGCCGCGTTTGCCATTCTCGCCGAGGCGGCCCTCAGCTTCCTGGGACTCGGCGTGCGGCCGCCGACGCCGAGCTGGGGCTCGCTGCTGCGCGCGGGCTACCAGTACCTCAACGTCGCGCCCTGGCTGGCGCTGGTGCCAGGCGCCGCCATTTTTCTGGCCGTACTGGCGTTCAACCTGATCGGCGATGGCCTGCGCCAGGCGCTGGATCCGCGTCTGAAAGAGCGCGGCGTCGCCTGAGCACTCAGACGAGGTTGTCGATCGGGACGGGCTCGATCGACTCAGGCAGCGGGAACCCGAACACGCGCGAGTAGAAGTACAGCTCCGCCTCGAGCGTGCGACGGATCGTTTCGGCCTTGCGGAAGCCGTGCTGCTCGCCTTCGAATGCCAGGTAGGCCACCGGCAGCTGCTTGGCGCGCAGCGCCTCGACCATGCGTTCCGCCTGTGAGGGTGGCACGATGCGGTCTTCGAGGCCCTGGAACAGGATAACCGGGCACGACAGGCGGTCCACGAAGTGGATCGGGGAGCGCGCGTAGTACACGTCGCGCGTGGCCGGGTACGGCCCGATCAAGCCGTCCAGGTAGCGCGACTCGAACTTGTGCGTATCGGTGGCGAGCGCCTCGCAGTCGGCCACCCCGTAGTACGAGGCACCCGCGGCGAAGTCCTCGTGAAAGACCAGCGCGCACAACGTGGTGTATCCGCCAGCGCTGCCGCCACGAATCGCCAGTCGCTGGCCGTCCACCTCGCCGTGCTGGGCAAGGTAGCGGGCGGCGCTGATGCAGTCCTGGGTGTCGACGATGCCCCACTGACCGCGCAGCCGCTCGCGGTAGGCTCGCCCGTAGCCGCTGCTGCCGCCATAGTTGACGTCGACGACCCCGAAACCCCGACTCGTCCAGAACTGCGTTTCCAGGCTGAGCTGCGCAACGCTATTTGACGTCGGCCCGCCGTGGCTCTTCACGATCAGCGGCGGTCGCTCACCCGGCAGGCCCTCGTAATTTGGGCTGAGAGGCGGGTAGTACAGCGCGTACGCGGTGGCGCGCCCGCCCTCGGTGGGAAAGGCGATCGGCCGCGGCACCGAGACGCTCGCCGGATCTGGCGCGTGCTCGAGACTACGACCCAGGATCTCGCGGGCGCCCGAGGCTGCATCCAGGCGGACAACCGCCGCCGCTTCCGTCGGCGAGGCCGCGATGAACAC
>JAFAWJ010000797.1 GCA_019242065.1 Chloroflexota bacterium | reverse complement strand
ACAGCGATCAGACGTACATACTGGTCCTGAACGGCCAGACGTGGACCGTCGACCAGATTCAGCTGGGCACCACGCACCGCAGCGACTGCCCGCCGGGGACCTAGATGCACTCCACTGCCACCCTCAACGCGTTGCCAGCTGACACGTTCGCGGACGCGCTGAGGCCGCTCTTCGAGGCGGCGGTGCCGCTCGCCGAGGCACTGTATGGGGCGCGACCCTTCGGCTCGTATTCCGCCTTGATCGACACGGCCGAGTCGCTGACGGGATCGATGTCCGAGGCGCAGCAGGTGGCTGTGCTGGCCGCACACCCGCGCATCGGCGCCGACCCGACGAGCATGTCGGCGGCGTCGTATCGCGAACAGGGCTACGCGGCGGAATCGGCCATCGAACGCGCGCAGCTCGAGGCCGTCTACGCGCAGCTCCACGACCTGAACACCACGTACGAACAGCGCTTCGGCTTCCGCTTCGTGGTCTTCGTCGACGGCCGCTCGAAAGCCGAGATCCTCGACGTGCTCCGCCAGCGGCTCGGCAACTGCCGCGACGCCGAGCTCCACACGGGCCTCCATGACATGTTCGCGATCGCGAGGTCACGTCTCGCCACGCTCCGCGCGGCCGTGGAGGAGCGTAGCATTGGCACCACAACCGTGCGTGAGGATGACCCCGCCCGCGACGCCGTGCTGGCCGAGCTTCGCCGCGGCGCGATTGATACCTATGGCGAGGACCGTGCCGCGGAAGCCATCCTGCAGCGGGCCCTCGAATCGGCCGCCATCGCGCTGTGGCGCGTCACTCAGGAGTCGGTCGATCCCGCTGGGAGCGAGCCATGACCGTCGGCACCAACCTGTACGAGCTGACCTTGAGCCAGGCCGCCGCCGCGATCCACGCTCGCGACGTCTCCCCGGTCGAGCTGGTTCAGTCGCTCGTCGAGCGGGCGCAGAGCGTCGATCCGCGCGTCCAGGCGTGGGTCAGGCTCGACCCTGAGCGCGCGCTGACGGCCGCCCGCGCCGCCGAAGCGGAGGTCGCCCGTGGCGCGAGTCTGGGCCCGCTACACGGCGTACCGTTCGGCGCCAAGGACATCTTCGATACCGCCGACCTGGCCACCAGCGCCGGTTTCGCGCCGTACACCAGTCGTCTGCCCAGCCGCGACGCCGAGCCCGTCGCGCGACTCAAACGCGCCGGGGCCATTGTGCTGGGCAAGATGGTGACCACCCAGTTCGCCTACGCCGACCCGTCCCGCACCTGCAATCCGTGGCGCGCCGATCGCACGCCGGGCGGCTCGAGCAGTGGCTCCGCGGCCGGCGTCGCGGCCCGCCTGGTGCCTTTTGCACTGGGCAGCCAGACCGCCGGCTCCGTCTTGCGACCCGCCGCTTACAACGGCGTCGTTGGCCTCAAACCCACGTTCGGTCGAGTCAGCAAACGGGGTGTGCTGCCCCTTGCGTGGAGTCTGGACCACGTGGGCGTGCTTGCCCGGTCGGTGGCCGATTGCGGCCTGATCCTGGGGGCGATCGCCGGCTTCGATTCGGCGGATCCGCAGTCGGTCGAAGCCCAGCCGCCGTTTACCTGGGAGCCGGATGCCGCCGTCACCCCACCGCGGCTGGGGCTGGTGCGCGAGGCGCTGCAGCACGCGACGCCCCGCCTGCGTGAGCACACCATGGCTGCTGCTCGCCGCTTCGAAGCCGCCGGAGCACGGGTCGAGGAGGTGTCTTTCGGTGAGCCGCTCGAGCTGATCCTGGCGGTGCACCACGTGATCATGCAGACCGAGACGGCGGGCGTGCACTGGCAACTGCTCGAGCAGTACCCCGGCGCCCATCAGCCCCGCCTGCGTGCGTACGTTGAGGTCGGGCGGTTGCTACCAGGCGTCACGTATATCCACGCCGAACGGCTGCGGCGCCGCATCCGTCAGTCGATGCGGCGCGCCCTCGAGCGCGTGGACGCGCTCTTGCTGCCTACCGCGGACGACGTGGCACTTGGCCGCGACAACACCGGCGACCCCTCGCTGCAAGCGCCGTTCAGCCTGGTCGGCTTCCCCAGCCTCAGCCTGCCCAGTGGCGTGGCCGAAGCCGAGGGCCTGCCGCTAGCTATCCAGCTCGCCGCGCTGCCGTGGCAGGAAGGCCGCCTGCTGAGCGCCGCCGCCTGGTGCGAGTCGCAGCTGGACCCGATGCCGGCGCCACCCGACTTTCCGTGAGCGACGCTGGGCGTCTGGCGGAGCTGCTGACGGACGTCGGTCCGCGCGGCACTGTGGTCTTTACGGGCGCGGGGGTCAGCACCGAATCGGGCATTCCGGACTTTCGGAGTCCTGGCGGGATGTGGACCCGCTATGCGCCCATCGATTACGCCGACTACCTGGCGGACCCGGCGATGCGCCGCGAGTCGTGGCGGCGCGGGCTGCACACGTACCCGCCACTGGCGGCCGCGGCGCCCAATGCGGCACACCTGGCCATCGCCGAGTGGTTTCGTCTTGGGCTGGTGAGCGGCGTGGTCACACAGAACATCGACGGTCTACACCAGGCGGCCGGCGTGCCCGATGCCGACGTGGTGGAGCTGCACGGCAATGCGCACTGGATTGATTGTCTGCAGTGCGGGGCGCGGTTCGACCGGCCCAGCGTGCACGCGCGGGTCGAGGCTGGCGAGGAAGATCCGACGTGCACGCGGTGCGGGGGCATGCTCAAGGCGGCGACGATCTCGTTCGGCCAGGCGCTGCCGGTAGCGGCGATCGAGGCGGCGCGCCGTCTGCACGCCAGCGCGCGGCTGTGCCTGGTGATCGGTTCGTCGCTGGTGGTCTATCCCGCGGCGACGCTGCCCGAGGTCACACTCGACGCTGGCGGCGAGCTGGCGATCGTCAACTTCACGGAAACCCACCTGGACCGCTTCGCCACCCTGCTGAGCCGAGTCCCCGCCGCCGCACTGCTGGCCGAAACCCAAAGCCTGGTGTCGGCCGCGCGCTCAAGCTGACGCCGACACTCACCTCGGGTCTCGCTCTGTCCCAGCCTTGCGAGTGATGACTTGTGTCCTGTCAAGACCGTGAGGTCAAAGATACAGAAGGTTTCGAGAGAGACCAGCCCAGCCCCGCGGCGGCCAACGCCACCTCCTCCACACTGGTCTGCTTCTCTTCAGAGAAGTCTTCTCGACGGCACAGATGCCGCTTCCCTCAACACGGGTCTGCTTCTCTTTAGAGAAGTTTTCTCGACGGCACAGATGC
>JAFAWJ010000664.1 GCA_019242065.1 Chloroflexota bacterium | reverse complement strand
GATGGCGCCGAGGGGTGAGAGCAGACCCAGGGCAAACAGGAGGCCGCCGCCGAACTCGGCCAGGCCGACGGCCAGCGTCCAGAGCCAGGCGGGCCGGTAGCCGAGCATGCTGCCGACGAAGCGCTGGGTGGCGGAGAAGCGTCGACGTCGATCTGTACGTCTTTCAGCGGCGTGAGCGACAGTACTCGCCCGCGCAGATTCGCGCTGGTCTGCACCAGCTGCTGGAGGGAGTTCGCAACCCACGCCCGATCGCGTAGAGGGTCACATCCATCCAACGAACACAACGTCCATACACGGACCTCGCCGAGCACCGCACCTGGCACTGTCTCTGCAGCGAGAGCGAGGAGGTATTGGACAAGATGCCGAACTCGAAACTCGACTGCCTGCGCGTGGCGATCCTGGTCGCCGACGACTTCGAAGAGCTTGAACTCACTGAGCCGCGCAAGGCGCTGGATGCCGCGGGGCGCGCACGACCCTTGGTGCGTGACGGCAACTGGGTCACGAGCCGACAGCCGAGTGACCTGGCGGCCTTCAATCGAGAGATGCTGGCGCTGTTCAGTGAGTACCCCAGCCGGCGTGCGGAGCACGCAGCGGCGCGCTCCAGGTGAGAGAGACCCATGCAAGTTCAAACAGACTACGAAGTCGAGGTCCACCTGGCGGCATTCCGGTCCGCCGAGTCGGCTGACGCCGCCGATCGCGAGTTGCAGGCCGCCGGCGTGCCGCACTCGCTGGCCCGTCTCGAACCTGGACGCTATCAGGTCGTCGACCCGCGACTGTCAATCTACAGCCGAGCGGTGCTGGGCGCGGCGATTGTCGGTGCCGTGATCGGCGCCTTGATCGGCATTGGGCTGGCGCTGGGTTTCTTTGGGGCGGCCGTGGAGGTGATGATCTGGCTGGCCGTCGCCGGTATCTTTGGCGGCGCGATCATCGGCAGCCTGGTCGGCTTGCAGGTGAGCGCGCGGTACGACGCCGATGCGGCCAGGACCATCACCATTCCAGACGGTCAACCGGCCGTTGTGATCACCTATGAAACCTCGCAAACCGGTGCGCACGGCAAGCAGCTGCGTCAACTACTGAAGGATGCCGGCGTCGCTGGCTATCTCGACGTCGCCAGCTACGACCAGCGGCGGCACGCCGCTGAGCCTGGCGTGATCGTCGAATCGACGGGTGTTGGCGGCCAGTGACCGAACGGCTCAGGTTTCCCACAGCACCTGGCTGGCGATGCGGGCGCCCTCCGCCAGCGCGCTGAGCTTGGCCCACTGGACCGACTCGCTGCCGACGCGCGTGCCGAGGCCGCAGTCCACTCCAGCAATGACGTTCTCGCGACCGACGACGCGCGCGTACTTGACGATGCGCTCCGCCACCAGGCGCGGGTGCTCGACGAAGTCGGTAAAGTGGCCGATCACGCCGGGGATCAGGATTTTGCCCTCCGGCAGTTTGACCTGCTGCCAGACCTCCCACTCGTGGTCGTGGCGCGGGTTGGAGGCCTCGATCGAATAGGCGCCGACGTTGACCTGCAGCAGCAGGTCGACCACGTCGGCGAGCGGAATATCGTCGGTGTGCGGCTGGTGGATGCTGCCCCAGCAACTGTGCATGCGCACCCGCTCGGGTGGAATGCCGCGCAGCGCGACGTTCAACGCTTCGACCTGGAGCGCCAGCCAGTCGCGATAGTCGGCGACGGTTGCATCGATCATGAAGTGCCAGTCGGTGAGGATGGCCGGCTCGTCGAGCTGGAGGAGGATGCCGGAGTCGACGATGGCTCGATACTCGGCGTTCATGGCGCTGGCAATCGCGAACAGGAAGTCGCGGTCGCTCGGGTAGTACTCATTTTTGAGGAAGTAGGTCATGATCGGTGGCGCCAGGGCCGTCATGCACAGCTCCTGGACGTTGGCACCGGAGCGGGCGGCTTTGAGGTTGTCGATGTCGGCTTGCAGGTCCGCGTGGCCCACGTAATCGAGCGGCCCGGTGCAGAAGGCGCCCTGGATGGCGGCCAGCGGCCGGCCGTGGGCCGCAGCGCCGGCGCGCAGGACGTAGCTGAACATGGGTCCGCCGCCGGCGCGGGCCGCGGCGAACCAGTCTGGGAAGCGGCGTTCCTCGCGCGCGTAGATGAGGCCGGGCGTGCTGCGCGTACCCGGGCGGGCCTCGACGTTCGTGAGACGCGTCCGGAAATACGCCGCCCAGCTCGACTTGGACAGCTCGCCGTCGTTGACGACGTCGACGCCGACGTCAGCCTGCTGGCGCACGACGTCGGTAACGGCGCTGGTCACGCGCGCGGACAGCGCGGCGGCGTCGTACGCCAGGCCCGCTTCGCGGTCGGCGATCATCGCCTGCAAGTCGTCGGGTTTGACGAGACTTCCGACGTGCGTGGTCAGAATGCGCTCGGTGCTGCGCTGCATGGCTGTCCCCCACCAGATACTAGCGCCCGCGCTTGCGCCGGCCCGTCGGACTGAGGCGCGCCAATATCCGGGAGGTGTACCGCTTTCGGTACCACTCAGCCGGTCCGCCGGCGCTGAGCAGGCGTAGTCTGGCGCCGTACCACGTTGTTCCCCAAGACCGCAGGGGAACCAGGCGCGAGGATGTGTAGCCGTCGGCGGAGAACGTCTTTCTTTGCGACGGCTTGTCCACTCCTCGGTTCGGCGGGGGGCCTGCGCCGAACCGAGGAGCGTTGGCTCACCCGTCAGCGGGCAGGGGTGTCAATCCAGGCCATAGTCGTGGTCTGGATAGTTGGATTCGCCCAGCTTCCAGTAGCCACGTGTGACCAACTGGTCTGGGGCGATGTGCCAGTCATTGAGCACGACATCGCGTATGCGGCGCATGCGCGCGGCTTCGCAGGCAACCCACACCCGGTCAGGGGACTGCGCGGGCGCGACGCCAGAAAACACTGACAGGAGTCCAGCGCCGGGCTGGATCCAGCTCACGCGGACATCGGCGGCGCTCCGCCACTCCAGTTCTTCGGCCGCGTCCTCCACCTCGGCGTACACGTCGGCGCGTGCGCCGGCTGGCAACGCTTCGAGCAGGGTGCCGATGGCCGGCAGCGCTGTCGCGTCGCCCGCCAGCAGGAAGTGGTGTGCCGACGGATCGACCTCGTAGCGGCGACCGCCAGGTCCCGCGACGGCAACAGACGTGTCGGGTGTGGCGTGTTCGGCCCACTGCGAGGCTGGACCCTCGCCGTGCAAGGCGAAATCGATCTGTAGCTCGGCACGGTCGGGGGTGAAGCGACGCACGGTGAAGGTGCGCATGAGCGGGCGGCGGCCGTCTGGCGCGGCGGCGCCGCGCGGTGCGGACGGGTCCGGCAGGACTGGCCCCGACTCGCCGGGCTCGGGAACGATCAGCTTGACGTGTTGCGTCGCGGCTGGCGATTCGAAGCCGTCGAGGTCGTCGCCGCCGAAGGTGATGCGTACCATGCGGGGCGTGAGGCGTTGCACCTCGCGCACATGGGCCATTCGAAATCGTGGTCGACGGCGCGCGGGCGCGCCGGGCGTCTCGCTGGTTGGCAGAGTCATGACAGCCTGTACTCCTGATCGACACATATCAAATCAGATCTGCTCGGCCGCGTCGGCGCGAGCCGTCGTCGTCGGCGTATCGTGATGCGCATGCGCGCACCTCGTCCCGATCTCCGCGTCCGACACGGCGAATATGGCTTTGACGGTGGGTCCGCCCAGGCGCTGCTCGGGGCCGGCCTCGGCAGCCTTGGGGTCATGGGCCTGACGCCCGTCGCCATCCGCTCCGGTCGCAAACTGCTGGCCACCCTCGGCGTGGCCGCGAGCCTGGGTGTCCTGTCGACGGTGCCCTTGTTCGTATACGCCACGCGTCGCGGCAAGTTCCAGGTCTGGGCGGACCTGCTGGACGAGCTGGGGTGGCAGGGGCGCGAGCGCGTGCTGGACGCCGGCTGCGGCCGCGGCGCGGTGATGACCATGGCGGCGCAGCTTGTGCCCGATGGCACGGTGGTGGGCGTCGACCTGTGGACGGACGACCAGTCTGGCAATGGGCCGGCGGCGGCGCGCCAGAACATCCGCCGCGAGGGCGTCGTCCGGCAGTGTCAGCTCACGACCGGCAACCTGCTGGCGTTGCCCTTCGCGGATGCCAGTTTCGACCTGGTGCTCAGCAGTCTGGCGATTCACAACATCGATCAGGCGCGGGTGACCAGCCAGCGGCGACTGCACGCGCTCGACGAAGTGGCGCGGGTGCTGAAGCCAGGTGGCCGGCTGGTCATCGCCGACCTGATGTGGACCTCGGCGTACGCGCGGCGACTGCGCGAGCTGGGCATGGCCGACGTGCAGCAGCGCAAGCTGGGCTGGCGCATCTGGTATGGACCGTGGCTGGGCGCGGACCTGGTGACGGCTACCATGCCCGGTTGAACGGACGTGACAACTGAGAATTTGTCCGCGCGCCGCGCGGGGTCGGTGTCTCGACGGCAGGCGCTGCGCTTCGCGGGCGCGGGGGCCGTTCTAGGGTTACTTGCCGCGTGTGGCCAGGTCGCGCCGACGGCGGCACCGGGTACCACACCCACTGGCGCGGCTGGTGGTGGCGGGGCCACGGTGACGGTTGGCGCCACACCTGGCGGGGCCACGGCGAACGGCGCGGCGACTGCTGGTGGTGCGACGGCGACTCGCGTGGCGATCTCTGGGGCGCAGCCTAAGGATGGCGGCACCCTGCGGACCTCCGTCGCGGCGGCCACCTTCGGCGGCCTCGACGTCCACAACAACCGCAACTTCGCCATCTATCCCGTCTTCGACACGCTCGTCGAATACGACGCCCAGCACCAGCCACAGCCAATGCTGGCCGAAAGCTGGGAGTTCAACGCCGACTCCACCCAGCTCAAGCTCAACCTGCGTCGCGGCGTGCAGTTCCACACCGGCCGTGAGCTCACCAGCGACGACGTCAAGTTCAACCTGCTGCGCGTGCGCGATCCGGCGGTGGCCGCCTTCACCAACTTCATGAGCCGCTGGATGACCGACATCCAGACGCCCGACAAGTACACCCTCAACCTGGTGCTCGATCAGCCGCGCGCCGGCATCTTCGACATGATGGAGCTGATCGCGATCCAGGACCCGGTCACCGTGCAGGGCCCCGACGCCGCCAACACGGCCGTCGGCACCGGGCCGTTCAAGCTCGCCGAGTGGGCCACGGGTGACCATTTCACGCTCACGAAGAACGCCGATTACTGGCAGACGGGGTTGCCCCACCTGGATCAGCTGGTCACCCAGTTGGGCGGCGACGTCCAGTCGCGCGATACGCAGCTCGACGCCGGGGCCATCGACATGGTTGCGCCGACGATCCAGGACGCCGTCCGCTTCCAGCAGGACCCCCGGTTTCAGCTGCTGCTGAATCCGGATCCGGTGCCGTACGCGCTGGCGATCAACACCGGGATGGCGCCGCTGGACAACAACATCGCGCGGCAAGCCTTCAGCTACGCAATGGATCGCAACCGCATCGTCAACAGCGTCCTGCACGGACTCGCGCAGCCGGTCGACCTGCCGTGGCCGCCGTCGTCGCCGGCGTATGACGCGCAGCTCCAGTCGGTGCAGACGTTCGACCTCGACAAAGCCCGCTCGCTGTTCCAGCAGGCGGGTGTCAGCAACGCCAGCTTCGACTTCGCCTGGGACGGTGGCACGGCGTGGCTGAGCGATATGGCCCAGATTTATCAGGCCGATCTCGAGACGCTTGGCATCCACTTGAATTTGAAGCCGATGGAGACCAATGCGTTCAACTCGTATGTCGGGACGCAAGATCCGAGCTTGACGCGCAACTATCCTGGGCTGGTTGCCAATGGCAGCGTGGTCAACACCCAGTTCGATCCGAGTACGGTGGGGGCCACCAGCGCCTGGGGGCGGACCAGGGCCAACAACGAGGGCTTCAACAACGACCAGTACATCCAGTGGTTCGATCAGGCGGCTACTGAGCCGGATCCGGCCAGGCGCAAGCAGCTGTATACGCAGATCAACCAGCTGTATCTGGACCAGGCGTTTCTGATCTTTTACGTGGCGGTGCCGGCGCTCGTGGCGGCCAAAGCCAACGTGCACGACATCGCCTGGCGGCTTGCGACGCCGATCCGGTATGAGAAGGTGTGGATCGAGTAGCGCCGCGAATCGGCGATCGGGCAGGTCGGTCGCGCCGACGTGGGGCGTGTCATCACTTGCGGCACAGACTGCGGTGGTAGAAGGCGGGGCGTGACGCCGGGCGTTGTCGGCCGCGAGCCTGAGCTGGCCACCCCTTGCGGCTCGACTCGAGACGGTCGCATCCGTCGACCACGTCCAGCAGGATCCTGAGCCTGACCGCGCTCCGTTGCTCAGCGCGGCGTCGGACGCCGAGAGCATGTCGCGGATGACGAAGGAAACCGTGTACTTCGATCATGCGATGCTGCTGGCGCAGATTGGCGTCGGGAGCTAGCGTCCGGTAAAGCGTGGGGGGCGCCGGGCTTTGAAGGCGTCGACGCCCTCGGCCAGGTCCTCGAGGTCGCGTGATTCGGCGACGGC
>JAFAWJ010000576.1 GCA_019242065.1 Chloroflexota bacterium | reverse complement strand
TGCTCGCCGGCGTGGGCGGGATCGACATCGCCCTGCTGGTCGTCGCCGCCGACGAAGGCGTGATGCCGCAAACGCGCGAGCACCTGGCGATTCTCGACCTGCTGCAAGTCCGAACCGGTGTCGTCGCCATCACCAAAGCGGACCTGGTCGGAGCAGACTGGCTCGAGCTGGTACAGGCCGATGTGGCCGAAACGCTCGATGGCACGAGTCTCGCCGGTGCCCCGCTGATTCCATGCTCGGCCGTGACGCGGGAGGGGCTGCCGGAGCTGCTGGCCGCGCTCGAAGCGGCTCTGGCGCAGACCGAGGCGAAACGCGATATCGGCAGGCCGCGGCTGGCGATCGATCGGGTGTTCACCGTTTCCGGCTTCGGCACCGTGGTCACCGGCACGCTGATCGACGGTGAGATGCACCTGGGCCAGGAGCTCGAGGTGCAACCTGGCGGACTGCGCTCGCGCGTGCGCGGTTTGCAGAGTCACCGCAAGAAACTGGAAAACGTGCCCGCCGGCACGCGAACGGCCATCAATCTGACTGGCCTGTCCGTCGACGACTTGCGCCGCGGCCAGGTCCTCGCCGCGCCTGGCAGCCTCAAGCCGACGCGCGCTGTCGACGCCAGGCTCCGATTGATCCGCGACGGGCACCCCGTCAAACACAACACCGAGGTCAGCTTTCACACCGGCGCCGCCGAGACGCTCGGCAAGCTGGCGCTGCTCGACCGCGACGAGCTGCGGCCCGGCGAAGAAGCGTGGGTCCAGGTGCGCCTCCAGGACGAGGTCGCCCTCGCCCGCGGCGACCTCTTCGTCTTGCGACTGCCGTCGCCGAGCCGCACCATTGGTGGGGGCACGGTGGTCGAGTCGCACGCCAAACGCCACCGACGGCGCCAGCAGTCGATCCTCGAACAGCTCGAAGTTCTGGCCGAGGGCTCGCCCGAAGACATCGTCCTCGACCGCCTGCGCGCACGCGAGCCATCCGACGTCGAAGGCCTGGTCGCGCGCTCGGGTCTGCCCGCTGCCGAGGTGCGCGCCGCGGTCGGCCGACTCCTCGCGGCCGACGACGTGCTGCTGGTGGACGGCCCCAATGGATCTGCACGCGTCGATGCGCGCGCGTTCGTCGTCACGCGCGAGGGCTGGCAGCGGCTGTCCGAGCAGGTTCGGGCGATCCTGTCGGGCTTCCACGCCAGTTACCCATTGCGGCGCGGCTTGCCGAAGGAGGAGCTGCGAACGCGAGTCGGCGCCGATCCGCGCCTGTTTGTGCGCGAGCTCGAACGGCTCAAGGCAGACGCCGTGGCGACCGAGGATGGGCCGTTCGTGCGCCTGGTGTCCCACACGGTGGCGTTTTCGCCGGCGCAGGAGTCGCAGCTTGCCGCGCTGCTCGACGTGCTGCGCGAGGCTGGCGTGTCGCCGCCAGATCGGGCCGATCTCGAAGCCGAGCTGCGGATCTCCTCGGAGGTCGTCGACGCGGCGATCGCCGACGGCCGCCTGGTGGAGGTCGCCGCCGGCCTGGTCTACGACCGCGCAACCCTGGACGACATCGTGGCCCGCATCCGCGCCGAGATCCAGGCGCACGGCCCGCGCACGGTCGCCCAGATCCGCGACCTGCTGGATGCCTCGCGCAAATACACGCTGGCGCTGGTGACGTACACCGACGAGCACAAAATCACCCGCCGCGTCGGCGACGAGCGCGTCCTGTACTGAGCGTTCGTGCCCTATACTGGCAGGCGATGGGTGGAACACCTGTTCGTATCCTGCTGGCACGCCACGGCGAGACCGTTTTCAACGTCGAGGGCCGCTGGCAAGGCCAGGCAGATTCGCCGCTGACCGACCGCGGCCGAGCGCAGGCCGGCGAGCTGGCGCGCGCCCTGGCCGACGAACCCATCGCGGCCGTATACAGCAGCGATCTCGGGCGAGCGACAGACACGGCCCGGGCGGTTGCCGCGCTGCACGCGCTCGAGGTGCGACCCGAGGCGCGCTTGCGTGAGATCGACGTCGGCGAGTGGACCGGCAAGCACCGCGACGAGATCAATGCTGCCTACCCCGGCGGGCTCAAAGCCTGGGCCACCCAGCCCAGCAGCTATCAACTGCCCAACGGCGAAAACATCCGCGACGCCCAGAGTCGCGCGCTCGAATTTTTCGCGGAGCGCATGCCGTCGCACGCGGGCGAGACGGTCGTGGTCATCTCGCACGGGGCGCTGTGTCAGGCCATCCTGGTCAATGCCATGGGCGGCACGGTGGACGATCTCTGGCTCAAAGAGGGTGTCGACAACTGCCAGATCTCGCGCCTGGAGTGGAGCACCGATGGCGGCCTGAATCTGATCCAGCTTGTCGACGTGCGGCACCTCGAAAACGTGGGCTCGCTGCGCGTCTGGCGGACGACCGAGCGCGATCGGGCCTGAAGGTGCTGGCATGCCGCTGGATCTGCTCGATCTGAGCTCGCAGGTGCGGCAGATGGGCGAGCAACTTGCCCGGCGGCGCGCCGACGAGCAGCGGCGCCTGGACCTGCTCGAGAGCATGCTCACGGAGTATTGCGATCGGTGGGAAGAGCTGGCGGAGCTGGCCGAAAGCGTCCAGGACCGCGTGGCGGTGCCGACTGGCCCGCTCGACGAACACGTGCCGCCGCACCCGCGCCCGCCGGCGTACACCGCCATGGCGACCGATGGCGCCGAGATCGACCCCGACCGTCACGGCGGCAGCGGCGAGTTCTATCTGATCAACGTCGGTCGTGTGCGCATTCCCTACGGCCAGCCCGAGCGCGAGGTCGAGCTGCGCAGCGCGTCCACCCTCGGCTACACCGACGATCAGCTGTTCATCGTCGATCCGCGCGACCCGCGACGCCAGGTACCGATGCGCGACCGTCACCTCGACGCGCTGCGCACCGTCGAAGAGCTGCGCGCGCTGGCTGACCTCGCGGTTACCGAAACCAGCGCCCATGCCGCGCCGGCCGTGGCGCTCGTCGATGGGACCCTGCTGTTTTCGGTCCTCGAAGAGCGTCCGCGCGACTTTCTGCGCAATCGCTTCTATACCGATTTCGTCGCCCAGCTCGAGCGGCTGCGGCAGGCGCGCGTGCCCGTCGCGGCGTATGCCAGCCGCTCGCGGGGCATCGACCTGGTGCACCTGTTCCGCGCCATTTGTCGCGGCCTCCCGGCCGGCTGCGACATCTGCGCCGGCGCTCACGCCTGTGCCCTGCGCGGACTGAGCGACGCGCAGTTGCTGCGCCGCGGTCTCGACCGCTGGGAGCGCACCGGTCTGTTCCGCGTCCGCTCCAACGTCCACGACCCCTATTACGTCCACCACCACGTGTACTTCTTTCTGTTGAACACCG
>JAFAWJ010000362.1 GCA_019242065.1 Chloroflexota bacterium | reverse complement strand
ATTGCGGCGTCGCGGCGTCGGTGGCCGCGCTGGTGGCGGATCGCGGCATCGACTACCTGGATGGGCCCGTGAAGACGGTCACGGGGGCGCGCACGCCGGTGCCGTTCAGCGGAGTGCTCGAGGCGGCGTATGTGCCGGACGCGGGCGGGTGGTCTCGGCCGCGCTGGCGTGTTTGCGAGACTAGACACTGCTGTTTCCATGGAACTGACACTGCCCTTGCTCGGGGACGTGATGACCGAGGGAACGGTCACCAGCTGGTACCAGGCGGACGGGGCGTATGTGCGCGCGGGGGAGCCGCTGTATCAGCTCGAGACGGACAAGGTGAACTTGACGGTGGATGCGCCAGAGAGCGGCACCCTGCAGCGAGTGGTGGGCGAGGGCGAGACGGTGCCCGTCGGGGCGATTGTGGGTCGGTTGCTTTCGGAACTGTCAGACGTTCCTCAAACCCAGTCAGGTGTAGGACGGTTGCCTTCTGAAGTGTCGAGTGTTTCTCGAACCGAGCGGTCAGAAGTTGAAGACGTGAGGGCGACGCCGGCGGCGCGGGCTCTGGCGCGACGGCTGGGCGTTGACCTGCGCAGTATTGCCAACGGCCGGCGGCTGCGCGAGGCGGACGTCCTGGCGCATGCGCGGCTCGATCGCGCCGCGCCGATCGCCGGCCGCCGCAAAGTGATCGCCGAACGGATGCGCGCCAGTCTGGCCCAGACCGCCCAGTTGACCGTGTCGATGGAAGTCGACATGACCGAGGCGCTCCGCTTCCGCGAGCAACTCTGCCAACTGCTCGCGGAAGACCGCCGTCCGACGATCACCGACCTGGTACTCCGCGCCACCGTCCTGGCGCTGCGCGAACATCCGATGCTGAATGCCACACTCGTGGACGGTCGGCTGGAGGTCCACCCGGAGGTCAATATCGGTCTCGCCGTAGATGCCGACGACGGCCTGCTGGTGCCGGTGCTGAAAGACGCGCATCTTCTGGATCTGGCTGATCTGCCAGGCCGGACTCGCGACCTCGCCGCTCGCGCGCGCGGCAACGCCCTGCACGCCGAGGATGTGCGCGGCGGGACGTTCACCATCACGTCGCTGGGGCCGCTCGGCGTCGATTTCTTCACGCCGATTCTGAATCCGCCTCAGGTGGCCATCCTGGGCATTGGCCGTGTGTTCACGAAGCTGGTGCTGGAGCGTGGCACGGTGGAGGAGCGCCAGATGCTGTATCTGAACCTGTCATTCGATCACCAGGCGGTCGACGGGGCGCCGGCCGCACGCTTCCTGCAAGCCGTCAAGCGGATCCTGGAGCTACCAGCGGCGCTCGTGGTGCGGGCCGACGCGTGAAGGCACTGATCCGCGTTCCGGGCGGGGTCGAGGTTGCGGAGCAGCCGGACCCGGTGGCCAGTCCAGAGGAGGTGGTCGTCGCCGTGCACTCGTGCGGGATCTGCGGCTCGGATGTGCACGCGGCGGAGGCCAATACCGGCGAGAGTCATGGCATTCCGGGGCACGAGTTTTCGGGCACCGTGGCGGACATCGGTCGCGACGTGAGTGGCTGGCGCGTTGGTCAGCCGGTGGCGGTCAATCCGCTCGGCGGCTGCGGGCAGTGCGAGTGGTGCCAGCGCGAGATGCTGATCCGCTGCACGGGTCGGCCGAACCTGGGGCTGAGTGCGCCGGGTGGCTTTGCCGAGTACGTGGCGGCGCATCACTCGCAGCTGTTCGCCGTGCCGCAGGGCATGCCGCTGGAGTGCGGCTCGCGGGTGGAGCCGACGGCGGTCGGCCTGCGCGCGATCCGTGAGGCGGGCTCACCCGCTGGACTGAACGCGATCGTCTTTGGTGTCGGGCCGATCGGGCTGTTTCTGATTCAAGGGCTGCGGGCATTGGGGGCGGGCACGATCATCGCCGTCGGACGATCCTCGGCTGGGCGCAAGGCGGCGGCCGCCAGGATTGGCGCGGACGTGGTGCTGGACAGTCGCGAGACTGACGTGGCCGACTATGTGGCGGAGCGCGAGATCGAGGTGGCGCAGGCGTACGAGTGCTCGGCGGACCCGCAGGCGCTGGTGGTGCTGGGGCGCGCGGTGCGCGGCGCGGGCTCGATCGTGATGGTGGCGCTGCCGCGCGAGCCGGTCTACGTGGACGCGCGCCGGCTGGTGACAGGTGGGCAGCACCTGGTGGGCGCGTGTGCGTTTGGGGCGCAGGACTACGCGCAATCGCTGGAGCTGATCAGCTCGGGCAAGGTGAACGTGGAGCCATTGATCAGCGAGCGGCTGCCGCTGGCGGCCGCGCCCGAGGCGTTCGTGCGCCTGCGGCACCCGGGGGACCTGGTCTCCGTGCTGGTGCAGCCCGGTCTCTAGCCGAAGGGACGGGGGTTGGGGTTGGTTCTTGACAGGATGTGGTCGAACCTGGTTTTGACGATCGTGTCGACCGTGTCGCCGGGCCAGATGTAGAACTGGTTGGCGGGACCGGGGTCCGTCAGGTCAGCTGGGCGGTTGCGGGTGGCTTGCAGGATCTGGGTCTTGACGTAGATCGGGCACAGTACCGAGCAGCCCACGGGCGCATCGCGTGTCCGCAAGTGGCTGTAGAGCGCCTCGGTGATGGCGACGACGGCGTGCTTGGACACCCCGTAGGGACTATTGCCAGGCACCAGGCCGCCCATCGACGCGGTATTGACGATCCAGCCTTCGTTGCCCGCTTCCAGCATGCGCGGCACGAAGCTCCGCAGGCCGTGGATCACCCCCCAGACGTTGACGCCAAAGATCCAGCGCCAGTCGTTCAGTGTGGCTTCCCAGATTGGATCCTGGTGGCCACCCAGCACGCCGGCGTTGTTGCACAGCAGGTGGACGCCGCCGAGGGCCTCAAAGGCGCGCCGCGCGAGAGCTTCGACGGCGTCGGGGTCTGAGACGTCGGTCCTGAGCGTCATCACCTCGGGCGCCGTGGAGCGCAGCGCGCCGGCGGTTCGAAAAGTCCTGCATCTGAGTGCCTTGAGAGTAGGAGACTTTAATGCAGGCGTGACGCGGCTACATACCTGGGTCGGGGGCGCGTCCACTAGACTCCGTTGTGGCCAACGGGGAGACACCTGCCGAGCCATCACGTCGACGGGCCCAGAGCAATGGTCGCTTCTGGCTCTGGGCGGCGCTGATCGTGGTCGCCGTGGCGATTCTCGGCATCGTCATCGGGTCGTCACTGGGGAATCGACAGGCTGGCCTGCTGGCAGGCTCGGGTGCGAATGGGCGGCCGGCGATCGTCGTCCCAACGCCAGCGACGGCTGTGGCCGCGGCTGCCGCGGTGAGCCCGCTGCCGTCGCCGTCGGCGGTGCCGTCGAGCGTGGTCGCGGGTGGGGCGGGAACGCCCGCACCGGCGCAGGGCGCGACCGAATACGTGGTGCAGCCTGGCGACACGCTGCGCAGCATTGCGCTCGAGCAGTATGGCGACGCCGAGCAGTGGCAGCGGATCTACGACGCGAACCGGGCGGCGATTGGGCCGAACCCGGACGCGCTCGTGGTCGGCTCGAAGCTGCAGCTGCCGGCGCCGCAGTCCCAGTGATCTGGCGGATCAGTCTCTCAGTGACCGCTGGCGGTGTCGGCGAGATGGCGGTAGGTAGCCACCGCGTCCTGATCTGAGCCACCGCCCCAGCCCACGTTGCGCAGCTCGTCGCGAATCTGGGTCAATGTGCGCGAGCCGTTGGCGGTCGTGAAGGTGGCGGGGCCGGCGGGCGCCGCCACGGCGGGTGCCGAAGTGGTCGTGGCCGGCGCAACGGTGGTTGCCGGCGCGGTCGTACGTGCTGGCGTGCTGGCGGGAGCGGCGGCCGGTGCGGATGCCGGCGCTGCGCTGCCCTGCATGCCGGCCAGGACGCGGGTGACCGTGCTGCTTACGGCGCTGGCGGTCGGCGCGTTGCCGGAGCCGACCAGCGTGACGTTGCGGCCCGGCTGGTAGACGCTCTTCAGGGGCAGGTCCCGCTCGGGCGAGCCGTCGGACGGAATCACGTGACGGGTGATCACCACCTGGAAACCGTCCCGCGCGGTCTCGACGGGGACGATCTTGCCCCACGGCAGATCGGGCTCGGCCTCGACGTCGGGCGTAGTGTCAGGCGTGACTCGGTTGGTGATCTGCGGCGGGTCGACCTGGACCTTCCAGTTGGGTTTGTTGCCGTAGAGCGAAAACGTCACCTTGTCGGCGCTCGTCGACGATTGAATCAGGACATAATCCTGGGTCACGTTGGTCCACTGGAAGTCGAGCCCGGAGTCCTCGTCGACGGTCGTATCCAGGCCGACGTCGTTGCGCGAGGTGTACGCCGGGATCCAGTACAGGTGGGGATAGCGTTCTTCGATCTGGTAGCCGCCCCAGAACACGGGCTGGAACAGCGTGGTGGCGACCTGACAGATGCCGCCGGCGACGCTCGGGACGGTGTGCGCGGTGCCATTGGAGCCGGACTCCAGGCCGTAGCCCCACTGGAAGCCGGCTTCGAGGGTCGTCGGACCGACCTCGTCGTTGAACGAGAACGTCGCGCCCGGTGCGACGACCACCCCGTTCAGGCGCTGGGCGGCCAGGCTGATGTTGTGCGCTTTTTCAGGCACCGAACCCGCGAACGAAGTGGTGCTCTGCTCGATCAGCTCGTGGATGCCAAGCTTGGCCGCATCCGACGAGTTGACCGCGGGTGAGCTGGTGGTCACTGGCAGGTCGATGGTGTGGGCGCCGGCCAGCAACTGGGTGCTGAGTGCGTCGCGTGCGCCATCCTGGTCGAGGACACGCCCCTGATGGCTCTCGCGCAGCACGCTGAGGTGGGCGCCGTCCCACGCGAAGCGGGCGTTGCTGGCGGGCTGATTGACCGCTTTGGCCGCAGCGTCGATCAACGGCTGGAGCGCATCGGAATTCAGGCTCACGGACGCGGGTTGGCCGGCCGTTGCGTCGGTCAGCGACACGAGCGAGACGATGTCGGAGGTGTTGAGCGTGCGCGAATAGTCCGCGGCGGTGAGCCGGATCGGCTGCGCCAGGATGCGCTGCAGCTGATCGTGGGCGGCACTCACCTGGTCGGTGGTGACGTCTGGCTGGAGCGGACGGGCGGTGAGGGTGACCTGGGGATCCCCGTTGGTGAGCGCTTGCGCGATGGCGGCGCTGGACGTCGCCTGATCGAGCTGCATGCCGGGCTGCGAGCTGACGTAGTTCAGCGTGCCGTCGTCCTGGATGGTGAGCTGGGCCGACTGGGCCGGCGTATCGACCTGCTGGGCGATCTGCTGCACCAGGGCGTCGACCTCGGAGACGTCAGCCTGACCGATGACGGGAACGGCGACGCCGGTCTGCAGCGCGGTGACCTGCGCCTGCAGCTCGACCAGCGGCGTGCCGTCACGCCCGACCGCGTACGCGGCCGTCGCCAGGTCGTTCGGGTCCAGGTGCACGCCGAGCTGACGGGCGCTGGTGGTCCAGGTGGACTGATCCAGTTGCACCTGGACGGGCTGGTCAAGGATGGCCAGCGCGCGCGGAGCAAGCTGCGCCTGCGCCTGATCCAGCGTGAGACCGCCGAGATTGACGTCGAGGACCGTCACGCCGGGTTTGACGCGGTTCCAGCTGGAGGCCTCGAACCCGACGAGGGCCGTGACCACGAGGACGACCAGGCACGCCACGCCAAGGGTCGAAATTTTGACGAGATCGAGACGCTTCACCGCTCGCTAGATTACCGCAGCGGGCGTTATACGCGGCTGGCGTATGCTGGCCGGTAACGACCTGAGAACGGACCTGAGGAGGTTAACGAACGATGCGAGGCGCGGACGCACTGGCGCGAATTTTGAAGCTCGAAGGTGTCGAAGTCCTGTTCGCGTATCCCAACCACGCCTTGATCGACGCGGCCGCGAAAGTGGGTATCCGGCCGATCATCGCACGCGGCGAGAAGACGCTGATCAATATGGCCGACGGCTACACCCGCGCGACCAATGCGCAGAAGCCCACGGTCATCGTCGTCCAGGCTGGCCCGGGCATCGAGAACGCCTTCGGCGCGTTTGCTCAGGCGTATTCCGACGGCGTGCCGATGCTCATGATTCCCGGTGGCGGGGACCAGCGGCGCAGCGGCGAAGCGCCGAATTTCGATCCGCTGCCGGTGTATCGCCACGTCACCAAGTGGGCCGGGCGCATCAACATGCCGGAGCGCATTCCCGAGCTCACACGGCGTGCGTTCGCCCAACTGCGCAATGGCAAGCCGGCGCCGGTGCTGCTCGAGCTGCCGGCGGACGTCTCGAGCGGCCAGGTCGACGATGCGACATTCACCTACTCGCCGGCGCGCGGCTACCGGTCCGCGGGCGACCCGGACGACGTGGCGGCCGCGGCGCGCATGCTGATCGAGGCACGTCGACCGGTACTGCACGTCGGCCACGGTGTGCTGTGGGCGCAGGCATGGAACGAGCTGCGCGAGCTGGCGGAGCTGCTGTCGGTGCCGGTGATGACCACTATGGCGGCCAAGAGTGTGTTCCCCGAGGACCATCCGCTGGCCCTGGGCGCTGGCGGTCACACGCTCACGCGCGCGGCGGCGGAGTTCCTGGTCAAGTCGGACCTGGTCTTTGGCGTGGGCTGCAGCTTTGCGCGTGGCGGCTTCTCGTCGCCGATCCCTTCGGGCAAGAAGATGGTCCAGGTCATCGTCGACGGTCGGGACATCGACCGCGACTACCTGGTGGACCAGGCTGTGATCGGCGACGCGCGACTGGTGCTGCGCCAGCTGATCGAGGCGGTGCGGCAGCAGGGCGGCGGCGCGTCGCGCAACGGCGCGGTCGCGGCGGAGATTCAGCAGGCTCGTGAGGCGACGCTGCACGAGTGGCAGTCGCGGCGTGAGTCGACCGAGACGCCCATCAACCCGTACCGCGTGATTGCCGAGCTGAACACTGTGCTCGACAAGTCGGCGTCGGTCGTGACGCACGATTCGGGGAACCCACGCGATCAGACGCTGACGACCTACGAGGCGACGACACCCCGCGGCTACATTGGCTGGGGCAAGTCGACGCAGCTGGGGACAGGGCTTGGCATCGCGCTCGGCGCCAAGCTGGCTTCGCCTGAAAAGACGGTGGTCAACGTGATGGGCGATCTCGCGTTTGGCACGGTGGGCATGGAAGTCGAGACGGCGGTGCGCGAGCGGCTGCCGATCATGACCGTCCTTTTGAACAACTCGGTGATGGGCGGCTATGGGCATCACATGCCGACGGCCACCGAACAGTTCCGCAGCAATCAGCTGTCCGGCAACTATGCGCGCGTCGCGGAAGGGCTTGGCGCGCATGCGGAAAGGGTCGAGCGGCCGGAGGACGTGCGCGCGGCGCTGGAGCGTGGCGTCGCGGCGACGCGCAGCGGGCGGCCGGTGCTCATGGAGATGATCACCAGCGAGGACCCGGTCTACCCGGTGGCGACGCAATTGCTGCAAGAAGCTGCTCGGGAGCTCGTCCCCGCGTAAATGACCGACGTCAACAATCCGACGGGCAGCTCGGGGCTCATTGCGATCGACAAGCGTGGGTCTCGAGCTCGGTTTCTCGACCCCGATTCCTACGCGGAGCTCTGCAGCTTTGACCTGCCCGCGCGGCCGCACGAGGTGGCCATCGGCGCCGACCATCAGATGGCGTACGTGTCGATCTACGGCTCGGGGGTGTATGGCAACAACCCCGAGCCCGATCAGCGCATCGTGGTCATCAACCTGGTACAGCGCCAGGTCACGGACACGCTGAGTGTCGAGCCGAATCTCGCGCCGCATGGCCTGGCCATCGGCGCCGACGGGCTGCTGTACGCCAGTTGCGACGCCAGCGGCGTGGTGGCGGTTGTCGATCCGTCGAGCGGTGCGCTGCTGGGCTCGATCGACGTCGGCTCGCGCGGGAACCACATGATCGCCATGCTGCCGGACGGCAGCAAGCTGTACTCCGAAAACGAGGACCAGGCGGCGTTCGTCTCGGTGCTGTCTCCGGGCGAACGACGCAAAGTGGGCGAGGTGCCGATCCCGTCGGGGGCGCTGGGCCTGTGCTGTACGAGCGATGGGCAGCGAGTGCTGGTTGCCGATGGCGGGGAGCCGGTTATTCGGGTGATCGACACGCGCGTGGACCAGGTTGTGGACACCGTGCGACTCGAGGGGTATCAGCATCCGGCTCAACGGGTGCGGTGCAGTCCCGACGGGCAGTACGTGGTAGTGACGGCGGACCAGGAGCCGCTGGCGACGGTGTTATCGGGTGATCTGCGGCGGCAGACGACGTTTGAGGTGGCGCCGGGGCCGATGGGAGTCGCGTTTCATCCCGACGGGGCGACGGCGCTGGTGGCCAATCACGGCTCGGGGCGCATCACCGTGGTGGACCTCGGTGGTGCGCGGCCTGTGCGCGAGTTTCCAATGGGGGTGGGTGTCGAGACCCTATCTTTCTTTTAGGGATTGCCTGAATTGTTCGATCAGGGTGTTCGTCGAGCTGTCGTGGTGCAGCTCGGCGGTACCCTCGAGCTCGGGCACGATGCGGGCGGCCAGCTCTTTGCCCAGCTCGACGCCCCACTGATCGAACGAGTCGATATTCCAGATCACGCCCTGGGTGAACA
>JAFAWJ010000185.1 GCA_019242065.1 Chloroflexota bacterium | reverse complement strand
CAGTTCAGCTCAGACCTCGTCGTGGATATTCGGACGTACGTCCTGTCCGTCGCGCTGGTGCCGTTGGTTGTCCTCGGCCTCGGGGTTGCGAGTGCGCACCTGCGTAACAGCTCTAGCGCACGTCTGACACTCTACTTGCTGGCAGTCATTTTCGTTGCGCCGCTGTTCTCTGCGGAGATCGGCGGGCACCTGTCCATTTCCTCGTTCCGCACGTTTTACCTGCTGATTCCGCTCTACCTGCTGGCGAGCAGGGCCACGGCGTGGCTGATTGGCCACCGGGCGCAGGCGGTCCAGATCGGCGGCTGTGTGCTCGTGCTGGTGGTGGTGGCTGCTCAAGCGCTCGGGATGATCAGCGAGATTCAACGCCACGATGCGTTCCTTGAAGATCTAGCGCGCCGCTGGCAGCCCCATTCGGAGTTGACCTTGTTCCGAGACAACGGCGTCGCGCTCAGCACGCATGAGTCCGAGTTGCAGACCAACGGCAGCTACCAATACTACTTTCTGCAACTGGCGCCACTGTCGGCCGCGGTGCGCATCCTTGACCGCGTGCCAATCGGCTCCTCGCGGCCTTACGTCGTGATCGTCCGAGTCATCGGCCCGGTTCAGCCCGGCACTGTAGGTGGCGCCACGCGACTGGTGTTCTATTTGCGCAGTCTGGGCGCCTCTGCCGCCCTGTTCGATCCGTCGACCCAGACGCTCAGGGGCACAGGCTGGCTCCACGGTCCCGCTGAGCCAGCCTACGTGGTGGCCGACGGCCCCGACGCGGCGGCGGCGGCCGCCCGCGTCCTGAGCGAGCAGGATCGCAACGTGCAGATCGTCGACTTCGAGTGGCCCGTGTGAGGCTCACGGGCGCCATGATGGTGCCGCTGCCATATTGCCCCGCCGGCTCGAATTGCGCCTCTGTCGGTGGTCCGCTGGGCCTCCTGCGTCTGGCCGCCGCTGGCGCCTTCAGAAAACATCTGGATTGTGGCGGTCGGCTGAGGCACGACACGACTCCGAGAGGTCGCACGGCGTGCACATTGTCAGTTCCGATGCATCTAAATTTAGAAACCTCGTGCGCCGCGGCGGTGTTGAAGCCGCGGACCGGCGTGGACTCCGCTCGGGGCCGTGGTTCGGGCCCGAGGTCGCTACAATCGGTTTTCGGGCGGTTGGAGGAGGGTGGCAGGCCCCCGCCACGCGAGCGAGAGATCGAGTCCGTCCCTGCTCGCCGCACTAACACGAGGGAGGCGTTCCGTGGTCAAGCTCACACGATCACTGGTAGGCCCATTGGTGGTTTCGGGTACGTTCCTGCTCGGGCTACAACCCGCAGCAGCAGAAGATCCCCCGCCATATGAGCACGTCGGCACAGTCACCGAGCCAAATACGGGCCTGAATGACGGCTTCGGCAGCTTCGATATCAGCTGGGTTGACAGTCAGCGGGATGTGTACTATCTGGCCGACCGCGCCGGCCTCGTGCTAGGCACCTCCACCTTCGTCACCGGACAGATCGACGCCGTCGATGCCGACGACGGTTCGTTTCTCGGCTACATTGGCCAGAACCAGTTTGCGGGCAACTACAACAACCCGGGCTCCCCGTTCAACGCATGCGCCGAGGGACCTCGTGATCCGCGCAGCGGTCCTAACGGCGTCCTCACCGATGACCGTGGCAATGTTTGGGTCGGCGACGGCAATAAAGCTACGGCTTGTTCTGGCAGCACGATGATCGCCGGCACGAGCACCATCGACGAGTTTGCCGCGCTCCCCAACGGTAGCCAGATGACGAGCATTCCGATTGGGGGCCACGCTCCAAATGCCCTCGGCAACCGCCGTGCGGACGAGCTCGCCTTCGGTCGTCACCACGGTCGTGGGCTGATCCTGATCAGCAATCCAGAGGAGGTGAGCCCGAGTTTCCCGTTCTCGTCGCTGGTCGACACCGAGCAGCGTGCGATCATCGGTACACTGGTGTTCGACCAGACACCGCCGAGCGGCGCCAAAAATACCACCTTGCCTTCGCCGGGCCACGGCTGGGACTCGCGAATCGGCGACCTGCCTGATCCGACGGCCGGAGGCCTGGAGCAGGACGTCTGGGACGCCGATGACGGGGTATTTTTGCTGAACGTGCCAGGCACCTTGCTCAACCCGGGCGGTGAAATTGACGTGATCAGTCCCGATCCTTTGCGGATCATCCAGGTGATCCCGCTCAGCAACTGTGGCGGAAGCGGGCTCGCGCTCTCGAACAATAAACTGGTCGTCCAGTGTGGTGACAGTTTGCGGGTGCTCAATGAGAAGACGGGCGACACGATGGCGACCTTCACCGCCGGTGCGGGCGCGGACGAGATCTGGTTCAACCCGGGTGACGGCAATGTGTACCAGGGCATCATTGGTCCCCCGGTGACCAGCACGGCCGGGATTGGCGTCCTCGATCTCCGCAGCATGCAGTACCTGGGCATCGTTCCAGTCGCGTCTGGACTGGGTACCCATTCGGTAGCTGCCGACGCCAACACCAATCGCATCTTCCTCCCGATGGCCGAGGGCAGCGTCGCGACTCACAATGCCGGCAATGGCGGCATTGGCATGTTTCACAAGCGCGATCGGGAACCGTAGAACGTAAGCAGCGACGGCCCCGGCGCGCTGACTTGGCGGCCGGGGTCGCCGCGCATGCTACTGTGGGGGCTCGGGTACCAGAGCTAGCGCCCGCACGGCTAACATTGGCCTCAAGACAGTCAGTTGACCACGTGATACTTCGAGTACCATCTGCGCCAGCAGATCTGAGCGTAACTACGCTGGTGATAATTTTTCGGTGGAGGGTCTAAGCGAACGCGCGACGACGTTGCACATAACGTGGACGCCACTCCAGGTGAACCACAGAGCGTGAGACAGAAAACCTGGTTACCGGTGGCCTCCACAGGTAGGCCGGCTGCCTGTTGAAGCCTCGAAGCCACCACCACGCTCT
>JAFAWJ010000183.1 GCA_019242065.1 Chloroflexota bacterium | reverse complement strand
GGTGCCCCCCGGCGGGCTCGAACCGCCAACCGTCGGATTAAAAGTCCGCTGCTCTGCCATTGAGCTAGAGGGGCTGATTGCGAGCATTGTAGGAGATTGAGGGGTCCGTCTTTTCCGTCGCCACTGCCGCGCGGCGCTATTTGACGTAACTTACGATGACGTGAGCGCTGGATGCGCCAGCAATGCGGGGGCTAGGCCTCAATCAAGCGGGCGGCTTCCCAGATCTAAGCTGGGCCGTGCACAGAACAACGCTGTCACCCGCCCGGCGTTGGAGCTGCCCGATGCGGAGGTCGAGCTTGCGCTGGGCTTGCTGGCGTGCGCATGGCATGTCAGGCTGCCGGGTGTTGGACATCCGCTGCACGGGGCGCCGGGTGGGACGCGCGGTGTGATGGCGGCGATCCGACCGTTTCTGGAGGCGCTGTCGGTGTGTTGACAGCAGCTGATCTGGGCTGCGACACCGTGCCGCGTTTCTGGTAGGCCGACATCGGGACTTGCGGGTGCCCAGCGGGCATCTCCCGCTGGGCACCCACAAGAGTCTTTGTCGGCGAAACGCGGAGGCCACATGCGACCTGGCGCAGCGTCAACGTGGCATCGTCGACCGCCGACTGGTGTTATGCGAGTGCGGGGACTTTGTCGAGGAAACCGTAGACGGAGCGGATGCGGTCGTCCTCCACAATGGCGACGTCGAAGCCTATGACGATCGGATCCTCCGCCTCGGGCGGACCCAGGTGCCAGCTGAAGCGGGCTTGATCGTGATGGGCATCAACTGGACCGGCCAGACTGAACCGGAGTCCATCGAACTGCGATTGCGCACCCGCGACCAGCTGGTCGATGGCAGCTCGACCCCGCACCGAGGCAAGTGGATCGCTGTACAGCGCATCTTCTGCAAAGACCTGGGCGATCAGCGTGCGCCGGGTTTGCGCATCGCTTTCGTTCCACACCTGGATGTATTTGTCGACGACAGACGTGATATCGCTCACGTGTAGTCACTCTCCTCTGCGCGACATTTCAGTATGTGAGGGTGTTCGCGCACCACCATCATGGCAAGCACCCGGTCGCGCGTCGATTACCTCTGAGGTTATGGAATGCTCGCTTGCGGAGTGCCACGCTGTCAGCGTCATGGTGAAGGCGATGCTTCTATCCGGATCTCGACACCGCGGCTGGGCCGACTGGGCGGTGACGTACCTGCACGTGTTCCGTGGCGTCGTGGTTGGCAGCTGTCTGGTGGTGGTGGTCCTGGCCTGGTTCACGCATATCCACTGGCTGTTGCTAGCGAGCGGCTGCATCGGCACCGGTGAATTCGTGGAGTCCACCTACTACCTCGTCGTCCTGCGCTGGGCGAAGCGCAGTGGTCGGCTCGCCTTTGACGGTCAACCGTTCCTACGTGTGCAGGCTCCGAGCGACTGACCTGGTGAACTCGTCCGCCGGAAAGAACGACTCGATCGCCAGGTCGTCGACCGTAATATCGCTCGGCGACTCGCACGTCGAGAGCATGCTGAAGAACGCCAGCTCGCCGGCTGGGTGGCGCAGCCGGAGTGGGACGACCACCGTGCTGTGCTCTGGAAGGGTCGTTGCTGGCGCGTCGCCAGGGTAGCCGCGCAGCTCGTCGTAGAGCGCCGCGAGCTGGTCATCGGAGGTGAGCGCCACCTGACGCCGCAGCCGTCGCAAAACGTGGGCCCGCCACTCGGCGAGATTTACGATGCGCGTTGCGAGCCCGCGTGGGTGCAGGCTCGCCCGCAGCACGTTGACTGGCGGTTCGAGCAGATCGGCGGGGATGTGATCGGTGAGCATGCGGGTCGACTGGTTGGCGTCAATCAGGTTCCAGTGTCGGTCGACGACGAAGGCCGGAAACGGCTCGTGCGCGGCGAGCACCTGACGGAGTGCGTCGCGGACGGCCGCCATCGGCGGGGCATCGACGGGGGTTTCCGTGTAGGCGGGCGCGTAGCCGGCGCTCAGGAGTAGCTCGTTACGGTCACGCAGCGGGACCTCCAGCTGCTCGGCCAGACGGAGCAGCATCTCGCGACTGGGCGAGGCGCGGCCGGTCTCGAGAAAACTCAGGTGTCGGGTCGAGACCTCCGCCTGGAGCGCGAGGTCGAGCTGCGACAGACGGCGGCGCTCACGCCACTGGCGGAGCAGCTCGCCAACCCGCGGCTGCGCGATCAGCACCATGGGGTGACGCTACCGCGAAACGTGCGCTGCCGCCATTACCTGCGAGGTAAGTTCGCCGCGGCACGCCGATCTGTCACGTGGGTGACCGTTGTAGACCGCGAGGACGCGGTGGGACTTATACGCTGGGTGCTTGCAGGGCGCCGGCCAGCTCGGGATGGTCGACGAAGGCTTTGCGCAAGTCCACCGTGTCGTTCAGCCAGTGCGCGCCATTGGGCAGGTTCACCCAACCGGACCGCACGGCGTACCACTCCGGATTGTCGACACCCGGGGGTGTAATGCCCTGCTCGGCCAGCGCTCGGGCCACACCAATCAGGCGGCGACGCACTTTGATGACCATGGTGTCGGTCGTGCCGAGTCGCTCGTGCCGCCGGTCGTAAATCGGACCCATGCTTGTGGTGACCGCCATGTCCTGGACGCCAATGCCCTGGATACCGGTGTAGCCCGCGCCACCCTCATTACGCCGCTGCACGTCGCGATCGATGAGGAAATCGTTGCGCATGTTGGCCACCGCTCGAAACCGGCCGTACCAGTCGGTGGACGCTTGCTCCACCGGGTTGCCGACGCCGTTCGAGCCAAAGCTGTTCGTCCGGCGGGCCTCAGAGGCGGCCACCTGGCCCAACTCGCCCTGCCCAGCGTTCGGCGACAAGCTGAACGACAGGGTGTGC
>JAFAWJ010000091.1 GCA_019242065.1 Chloroflexota bacterium | reverse complement strand
TGGGGTCCAGCGGATCGTCGTTGATCTCGCAGCCTGCTACCATCGGCAGCCACTCGTCGAGAAGCGTGGGCAGTGTACGCGCCAGACGGGTTTTGGCCTGGCCGCGCTCGCCGAGGAAAATGATGTCCTGACCCGAGAGCAGTGCGTTTTCGACTTGCGGGACGACGGTCTCCTCGAAGCCGACGATGCCCTCGAACTTCGATTCATCCCCCTCGAGCTTCTTGATCAGGTTCTGGCGCAGCTCTTCCTTGACGGACCGCGACCGGTAACCAGATGCCTTCAGCTCGCCAAGGGTCTTCGGCCGGCCGGCCGGGGCATCGGCCGCGCCTGGCTGCGCCATATTCGCCATGTCGCCAGACTATCAGGCCGTGGCGCGGCCCGTGTCAATCTCGACTACCTTTACGGGTAGGCGACCCTGACCGTTGTGGTGATGCCGCCGCGCACATTCCAGAGGGACACGACACGCATCTTGCGCGGGTCCAGGCGCTCGACGAGGTCGTCCAGGACGCGATTGGTGACGTCCTCGTGGAAGTGGCCTTCGTCGCGGAAGCTCCATAGGTAGAGCTTGAGGCTTTTCAGCTCGACGATCTTTGGGCCCGGTATGTAGGTGATGGTGAAGGTGGCAAAGTCGGGCTGGCCAGTCATCGGGCAGATGCAGGTGAACTCGGGGCAGACGCACTCGACCTCGTACTCGCGGTTCGGGTGGGGGTTGTCGATGGCGACCAGGTCTTTTGATGGCTGGGTGGGCATCCGCGGGCCAGCACGTTGTACCCCAGAGGGGACCCGGCCATGCGAAGGGAAATTTTCCGACAGCGCGAGAGTTACGACCCGACCAGCTGAAGTCCTCGGGGGACCTTTAGCTACTTGTGCGGCGGGGCGAATGATGCGAAAACTCTTGGGCAGCAGATGGTCGGGCATCGATTCTTGACGGCGGCGGCCGTCGCTCTAGGGGTGTACGGCGTCCTCGGCCTGATCATCGGCGGCGCCATGCTCGTCGTGGGCATCGCCACGTTCACCCAACTCAGCGACCTGCAGCGCACGTTCGACTCGCAGCGCGGCACGCTCGTGCAGTCGCTGCGCACCGTCTCCAGCACCCTGCACGACACGGCCAGCGCCACCTCAGGCTTCCAGCAGAGCATCGACCGCGCGCGCGCCGCCGCCGATCAAGCCTCGAGCCTGGCCAACTCGTCGGCGGGCACCTTCCGCAACCTGGGCGCGACGATGTCAGGCCTCACCGTGCTCGGCATCCAGCCCCTGGCGGCGCTCGGTCCGCAGTTCAACTCGAGCGCCGATCAACTGCAGCAGCTCGGCATGCAATTAGGAAACACACGTGACGCGCTCGCCCAGAACGGCAGCGACGTCCAGCGGGTGGGCAACGACCTGAGCCAACTCCAGCAGCAGCTTGACGGCGTGGCCACCTCCCTGAGCGATCCCGGCTTCCTGGCACTCGACGCCCGAAGTCTGGTGCCGTTCGAGATCGCGTTCTACGGCATGTGCCTTCTGGTCCTGCTGCAGTCGGTCTTCAGTCTCATCGCGGGCATCGGCCTGTATCGCATCGCCCGTGCACTGCGGACCGAGCCGCTGTTTCCGCAGCTCACGACGGTCAGAGCGCTGGAAACGGCCACCACCAGCGACGCGGCCGAGCGCGGTCCCGCTCACGTGTCCTGATCAGCTCCTCGATGTTGCGCAGGTGCTCGGCGCGCTCTTGCTCGGGGACGTGCAACCGCACGTCGAGTGGCGTGCCCTGCCTGGCGTGCTGGACGACGCGTTCCGCATCGCCGCGCGCGGACAGCCCGCCGTACCAGTCGCCAGGCGGATAAAACGCCACGTTCGGCCCGTGGTCGCATTGGCCGAAGCACGCGTAGCCGATCAACTGCACCTCCGGATCGTGCGCGAGCAGTTTGACCAGCCGCGTGCGGAGTGGCATCGCGCCGCGTGCGCGGCAGTTCGGACCGCGACACACGACGACGTACACGTTCGGAAATGTACCGCGTGTCAAGGGCTTCACTTGTGATTACGAGTTGCGACATAATCGGCGTCCATAGATGGGAGGCCGCATGCGCCTGCGGGACCACCGCGAGGTCCGCGCTCGACGCCAGGATGCCCGGTGGCGAATCGCCGCCGCGGGTGGCGTCCTCGCCCTGATGATCGGAGCCGCGTGTCTGGTACCGGTGGCAGCGGGTGCACTGGCGGCGCGGTCCACTGCGCCGAGCAGCGGCACAAGCACCGCCGCGCCGGCGGGGACCGGTGCCGCCGCAGCCATTGCCCTCGCGCCGAAAACGACCCCCGTCGCAGCCAGGGCGACCCCGACGCGCGCACCGACGCTGATTCCCACGCCAGTGGTCGTGCCGACGCTGTCCACGGATGGAGCATCCGTGCTGGCCAGCATCACGTTAGATCGCACGGCCCAGTGGGTGCGCAACACGGCGGATACGCCGCTGCGCTCGGGTCCGAACATGGATGCGTCGGTCTTTACGACTGTGCCGCAATGGAGTCTGCTCAAACAGATTGGGAGTCAGCCTGACTGGCTGCTCGTCCAGTACGGCGGCGACGGCGACACGCGGCAGCCAGGGCCGGGCTGGGTCAAAGCCAGCGACGTCGGCGGCGTCGATCCGCCGAGCGTCTGGCTGACAACCGCGCGGACGAGCGCGCTGTGGTCGACGTCGGACGCAACGGCCTCGCACATCGAGGACCTGCCGGGCTCCACGTTGATGGAGGTCATCGGGAAGAATTTCATCCAGGGCACGCGCGTCCAGGTCCGACTGCCCGGCGATGGCCGCTCCGTGCCGCCCTCGGAGGGCTGGATCGACGGGGACAACGTGGCTCGCGCGCAGACGCCCGCACTGCGCGACCTGCCCTGGGCCTACCCCGAGGACCTGAGCGCCGACGTGCGCATCAACGTGCCGTACCGCACGCAGCTGGATGGCTCGAGCTTTGCCGAGGCTAACTGCGGACCGACGGTGCTGGGCATGGCGCTCGAGTCGTTCGGACTGAACGAGGCGGCGCCCGATCTGCGCGGCCAGGTGCTCAGCTCTGAGGATTTCAGCGCAGACGACACCGACGCGGGCTCGTATATCTGGGCGCTGGCCGACGTGGCGCGCACCTACGGCCTGCAGCCGCACGGCCTGTACGACGGCGACGGCTCGCTGCACCACTGGTCGCTCGACGAGATTCGCACCAGCCTGCGCAATGGCCAGCCGGTCATCGTGCAGGTGGTGTATCGGGGTTTGCCCGGCCGCGAGGACTCGCAGTACTACGGCGACCACTACGTGATCATCACCGGCCTGGTCGGCGACGATTTTCTGTACAACGACCCGATTGGCGGGCGCATCGCCAACGAATCGCCGGGCTACGACCGCGAGATGACCGCCACGCAGCTGCAGAGGGCGATGCACGCGAGTGACGCGGAGTACGCCTTCAGCGCGTTCGGGTTATCTAGGCAATAGTTTGGTCGGAGCCCGCGCATGCGCGGGCTCCCAAGGTGGCGCATGCGCCACCTTGCCCAGCGGTGCATGCACCGCTGGGTGCTGACGCAACGGTCAGGGGGACTGCGTCCCCCCGCCGCCGTTCGCTGCGCTCACTCCCGCGGCGCCCCCCCTGCGTACGGGCTAGCCGCGCCTGGCGACAATGTCACCCCATCCTCGCAGGTTGACGCCGTCCCGAACGTTCTTCGGGGCTCAGCCTCTCAAACCAATGTTTCTCGAGATTGAGACACTGTCCCACACGTCAGTCCTGTCCCTGCCCTCGATCCGAATACTTCTCTCTCTCAAGAGATCGACAGTTGTGATGTCGCCACTCCGAAGGCAAGACCCACACTGGGGTGGAGGCACTCCAAACTCACCAGCCGCGGACAGCACGAGCGCAGGGGGGACGCCGCGGGAGTGAGCGCAGCGAACGGCGGCGGGGGGCGGCACGCCCCCTGACCCAGTGCGTTAGCACCCAGCGGTGCATGCACCGCTGGGCAAGGTGGCGCATGCGCCACCTTGGGAGCCCGCGCATGCGCGGGCTCCGACCGAATTACTGTCTACTGAGCCCGAACGCGCTGAAGGCGTACTCCGCGTCACTCGCGTGCATCGCCCTCTGGAGCTGCGCGGCGGTCATCTCGCGGTCGTAGCCAGGCGATTCGTTGGCGATGCGCCCGCCAATCGGGTCGTTGTACAGAAAATCGTCGCCGACCAGACCGGTGATGATCACGTAGTGGTCGCCGTAGTACTGCGAGTCCTCGCGGCCGGGCAAACCCCGATACACCACCTGCACGATGACGGGCTGGCCATTGCGCAGGCTGGTGCGAATCTCGTCGAGCGACCAGTGGTGCAGCGAGCCGTCGCCGTCGTACAGGCCGTGCGGCTGCAGACCGTACGTACGCGCCACGTCGGCCAGCGCCCAGATGTACGAGCCCGCGTCGGTGTCGTCTGAGCTGAAATTCTCAGAGCTGAGCACCTGGCCGCGC
>JAFAWJ010000026.1 GCA_019242065.1 Chloroflexota bacterium | reverse complement strand
AGCGGGGTCGTGATGCAGCGGCAGATAGCCAGGAAGCGTCGTGATCTCGACCTCGCCGCCGAGCGCCAGCGCGCCCGCTTTGAGGGCCCGATCCACCTTGCGATGCGCCAGCTCGATCGCTTCCAGACTTGCGCCACGGCAGAACATTTCCAGCCGTACGTCGGCAGGGATGGCGTTGACCACGTCGCCGCCCCGCGTGACGATCGGGTGGACACGGATGTGGTCCTCGTCGCGGAAGGTCTCGCGAATCGCGTCGATCCCGGCCAGCGCCACGCGCGCGGCTGAGAGCGCATTGATGCCCTGATCGGGCGCGCCGCCGGCGTGGCTGGTCCGACCCAGGAAGCGGACGAACTTGGCGACCATGCCGTTGTTGGTGCCGCCAACGGCCAGGTCGGCATCGTCGGGCCGCGCAGTGGCGTGCACCATCATGGCCATGTCGACGTCGTCAAAGGCACCCAGGCGCACCATCTCGGCCTTGCCGCCCAGAAACTCCAGCTGACCCTGCTCGCGGAACTTCAGGCGCTCTTCGAGCTCGACGTACTCCTCGGCCGGCACCGCCATCAACGCGATCGTGCCGCTCAGGTCGGGCGCTACCTCTTTGAGCGCCAGCCCGGCGCCCAGCATGGCCGCGATCTGCGCGTTGTGACCGCAGGCGTGGACCGCGCCGGTGCGCGGGTCGCGATCAGGGTGCTCCCAGCACAGCAGCGAGTCGAGCTCGCCCAGGACAGCCACGGTCGGGCCGCTGGCGCCGCCCTTCAGGTCCGCGCGAGTGCCGGTGATGCCGATGCCATCGCGGTGGACCAGGCCCATCTTGTCGAACCAGTCGTGCACCAGGCTGGCGGTGTGGTGTTCCTTGAAGCCCAGCTCAGGCTGGGCAAAGATCTGTCGCGCGAGCTGTTCGAGCTCGGAGGCGTGCGCGTCGACGACCTGGCGGACGCGCGTCTTCATCTCCGCCGGAGTCACGCGCTTACGATACCGCCGAGAGATCCAGGATCTTGTCCTCTCAGGCCGACCAGCTCGCCGCGGGACGCCTAAGGCTGTAAGAACAAAGTGCTCAAGGTGAGGCAGAGTTGGCAGCCGCGGACAGCACGTAGCGCATGCGCGGGCTCCCCCCAAACTAACTACTTGCTTTGCGGGCGCTGAGCAGGAATCCGACCATGATGCAGGTCAGGCCGACAAGCTCGCCGACGAAGAACAGCGACGTCACGCCAAAGCGCGTGAGGCCACTGGCGACGCTGGGGATGAACGCGCCCACCGCGATCAGGATGTTGGCCGAGATGCGGTTCGACAGCTCGCGCGTGCGGATAGCCTGGAGCGCGCTCAGCGCGGCGCCCAGGATCAGCACCAGGGCGCCGGCGATGTTGAACGGCGGCGTGAGGGCGCGCGTGTCGGCGTCGAAGGCCTGGCCGCTGACGATCTGATCGGGACTGGCAGGCAGCAGGGACTGATCGACGGGCGCCGTCAGGATCACGTACGCGGCGACCAGACTCCCCGCGACCAGGATGGCCGTGGCCGCTTCGGCAAACCGCTCAGGTTTAAAAGTGAGCACGGCAGCCAGCAGCATCGCGCAGCCGAGTCCCAGAAAGCCGATCAGCAGGTGATCGGTGGCCAACGCCGGGACACTGGCGCCGACCACGCACACGACGGTCAGCGAGCCAAAAGGTGGATCGCGGTGGAGATACAGGCTGCCGGCGCCCAGAAACGCGGCGACGCCGATCGCGCCAGTCAGATACCAGAGGCGATACAGGCCGGTGTTCCACCCCAGCGCGCCGCCGAGGGCCTCGGACCCGTCGGCGAGGGCGTACCACAGCAGACCGAGGGCCCAGACCAGGTAGTAGGGCTGACGGCGGGACACGTAGCGGCGGGCCATGATCGTGGCGAAGGCCAGGCCGATGAGGCAGGTCAGGGTAGGCAGCAGGACGTTCGGGGACATTCGCCTCGGCGAGAGTCAATTGTCGCCCACCACTCCAACTCGCTCTCAACAAACAACTTGAACCACTCTTCATAGCCGTGGCATCGTTAGCCGCGTGCCGAGGAGTGTGCTCGTCAACGGCGCGCTCCTGGTGGTGATCACCGTCGCCATCCTCGGCGTCGAGCTCTGGGATCGACC
>JAFAWJ010001045.1 GCA_019242065.1 Chloroflexota bacterium | reverse complement strand
CGGTGTTCAGACCAAAAGTCGAGGTTCCGGCAACCGAAATACCCCACTGGTTCTGATCGGGGCGCGTGAGTTGCTGCAGTATCTGCTTGAAGTCGTCGGCGTTCTTTGGCGCGTTGTCCATCTGGACGCCGGCCTGGTCGAACAGGTCTTTGCGATAGGCGAGCGCGGTTCCGATCGGCGCACGCGCTGAGGGAATCGCATACAGCTTGCCGTCAATGACACCAGAGCGCCAGGTATACGTCGAAAAGTTCGCCAGGTTGGGATAGTCCTTGATGGCATCCCCACTCAGATAGGACGTGAGGTCTGCGCATCGAGTACTCGCGAACTGTGTGATCGCAGGGATGTTGCCCAGGGGTTGGGTGGTCGTCGCGTCGTAGATAAAGTCCGGAAGATCACTGCCAGCCAGGACAGTGTTGACCGTCGCCTGGTAATCCGCGCTGGGGACCATCTGCAACTTGAGGTTGACGCCAAGTTGCTTGTTGACCGCCTGCCAGGCGGCATTCTGGTCGGCCGCCGGTGGAGGCGAATAGGTCAGCACGACAATGGCTGAGACGTCGCTGCCATCACCGGGCGTCTGAGGCACGGTCTGGGTGAGCTGCGAGGGGAACTTGAAGTACGCCGGGTCGAGCCCGTTCGAGTTGCCTGGCAAATCCGACTGGACCTGGCCGGTGAACGGCGTATAGGTCGGCAGCGTCACGCCGCCGGGCGCGCTGGTCGCGTTGGGCTTGGTGGTGCTGGTCGCAGCGGCGGGCGCTGCGGGTGAACACGCTTCGAGGAGCAAGGGCGCGCCCAGCGCAGCCGCAGAGATCAGGGAGCCGGCCTGACCGACCAGACGCCGCCGCGTCAGCCGCCTCGCGGCCACCTCAGACAACAAGACGGCTCCAGGTTGCGTGCTCTCGTTGGGCATGTGCACTCCCTGGCCCATACGGTACCGAATGATCTATTTATATGACAAGCCCTTTTCGAGGCCGAGACGTGCCTTAGCGCTCGGTACGGCTCAGCAAGACCGGAGTGGCTCCTGCGGCACGGTCAGCCCAACCGTACACGACGGTTCGACCACTGGCGGTCTGGTAATGCCGCTCGATGCGCAGAATGGCGAACCCTGGTGGCACCTCCAGCCACGCTGCCGTTTCGTTATCGGCGGCGATCGCCCGAATAACTTCGTGCCCCTGCGTCAGGCGCAATCCCGGTGCGCGGTCCACCGCTTGCAGCACAGAGCCGCGGCCTCGCATCATGTCCACCAGGCGCCAGGTTTCGCGCGTGAGGAAATACGTGACCCAGACGCCTGCCCGTTCGTCGTTCCGATCCGGTGGAATCATGTGCCGCTTGATGCGAAGGACCTTTGTCCCAGAGCGCACGCCGAGTGCGTGCGCGACCTCAGCGGGCGCGGCGACCTCGCTTTGTTCGTCCTGGATGACCTGGAGCGTTTCGCCGCGCGCCAGAATGTCGTCCAGGAACACGTGCAGCGCCGTCGGCGCGACAGGACGTGGATCGTCGGCTACGAACGTGCCCAGTCCGCGCTCAACCTTCAGCAACCCATCCGCCCGCAGCACCTCCAGCGCTTTGCGGATCGTGATGCGGCTGACCCCAAACTCGGCCGCCAGTTGTTTTTCTGTGCCGATGAGCGCGCCGGGTTGCAGGCTGCCCGCGAAAATCCGCGCCTGAAGAACGTTGGCGACCTGAAAGTACAGCGGTACCGGTGAGGACGGCTCGACCAACCTGGGTAACGGGACGAGGGCTAAGCGGGGCACGTGTGCGTAACTGTACTCGCAGTATCTCCTCATCGGGATGTCACGTTCTCGACTACCATCCCCGACGTGAGCAGTGGCCGCATCGCACGCGCGACCGCCGTGGCCGTGGAGCCCGTTGCCAGGCGTTCCGCGGAGCGGCAACCCATTCCGCTGTACTTCCAGATTGTCAGCGTGCTCGAGTCGCGGATCCTCTCCGGCCAGTGCCCGCCGGGTTCACTGCTCGGAACCGAGAAGGACCTGGCGTCCGAATTCGGTGTGAGTCGCATCACCGTCATACACGCCCTGCATACGCTCGAGAGCAAAGGCCTCATCGAACGCAAGAAAGCACGCGGCACGTTCGTCTTACCCCAGGTACGTACGCGTGGAAACCTCGAGTTGCACGGTTCGCTCGACGCGGTCATGCTGATGGGCCAGCTCGGGGAAACGCGCGAAGTCCAGTGCGACGAGATCATTCCTCCGGCATCGGTCTTGCACCATCTGGATTTGCCCACTGCTACGGGCGCAGTCCGTGTGCGTCGGCTGCGCGCAAACGGCGGTGTGCTCAACACCTTCATCATCGACTACACGCCGCTGGACATCGGGCGCAGATTCACCGCGGCGCAACTGCGTTCGAGCTCGTTGATTCAGCTGCTCGACCAGGAAGCGGACCTTCGTTTGCAGGGAGGTCATCAGCTGATCTCCGCGCGCTCGGCGACGCGGGATATCGCGCGAAAGTTCAAGGTGGTGGCTGGTACGCCGATTCTGTTCGTCGAACGCGACCTGCAGAACCGGGCCGGCCGGACCGTTGCCTACTCACAATTCCATTATCTCGGGCATCCTCAGTATGTGCGCGTCAGCCGTGTAAGTCGCGACCTGGCCTGAACCGGTGCAGCGCCACGACCCGACGGGCCTCGGTCGGTCGCGGCGATCCGGACGGGGTTCGCGGCGATGATGGCGACGATGATCGTCCCGGACGGGATCCGAACCTCGGAAGCGAGGCTCGGGGCGCGACGGGCCGTGCTGGTCGAGCCGACCGGCGGCTCGCGGAACGGAACGATCCTGTATTTCCACGGCGGCTCCTACGGTTCGGCTCGCCGGAAACCGCCACGTCCCTGACGGGCAACCTGATAATCAAGACCGGATTGAGGGCCTTCTCACTGGACTACCGGTTTCAGGCGTTCGCCGGAATTCTCGACCAAGCGAACCAGGCGCTCGATCGCGCGGCGCTCTTCATGACCCAGCACGTGCGCGCGTCCGGGTCGCCAACCACGTCGGCGATGTCGAGCAGCCCGGGCCTCAATTTCCGGCCAGCAGTAGACCGCCGTCGACAGTGAGCACCGTCCCGGTGACATACCGGTTCTGCATCAAGTAGAGGTGCGCCAATGCGATCTGCTCCGGTTCGCCCATCGTTCCGGTCAGCGTGCGCTGTGCCAGCCCTGCGAACAGGGCCTCGCGCCGGGGCTCAGGCACCGCGTCCCACATCGGCGTGCGGACAGCACCTGCGCGGACCGCGTTGACGCGGAGTGGTGCGAGCTCGACCGCCAGTCCGCGAACCAGCCCCTCGGCTGCCCAGGCTCCCGCGGCGGCGAGCCACGCACCCGGCATCGGCCGCTTCCCAACCGTTCCCGTGGTGAAAGCGATTGACCCTCCCGGCCGGATGCGTGGGGCCGCGTACTTGGCAACGGTGACCGCGCCCCAGAACCGGACGTCGAAGCCGGAACGGGCCTTACTGAGACCCAGGTCGGCGAGCGGACGTGGCGTGAACGCGTCACCGGCGGTGAACACCACGTGGTCAAGCTCGCCCATCCGCTTGAACAGGGCGGCGACTGCCGCCTCGTCGCGGACGTCTACTACAGCGCCGGCCGAGCCTGCGGGGAGGTCAGCGAGCGCGGCATCGACCCGCGCCCTGCTGCTGGAGGCGACGGTGACGACCGCGCCGGCGTGTGCGGCGGCCCGGGCGGTCGCCAGGCCCATCCCGGAACTGCCTCCGATCACGACGATGCGTTGCTGTACAAGGGACATGACGTTGCTCCCGAGTGGTGACTGCTGTGTCAGAGTCATAACACTGCTCCTCGGTGGTGATGTCTCAGTGCGACATAGCCAGCTTACCATGCCCGATGGCCCATTGCGACATCAGTGGTACTCTTACGGGCAGTGCCCCGGTGGGATCCGCAAGCGGAGGAGCGGCTGCGCGCGGCCGCGATCGAGCTGTACCTCGAGCGTGGCTTCGAAAACGTCACAGTCACGCAGATCGCCGGCCGCGCCGGGCTGACCCGCCGAACGTTCTCCCGCTACTTCGCGGACAAGCGTGACGTGCTTTTCGCGGGCTCAGAGCAGCTGCCAGCGGCGCTCGCCGAAGCGCTCCTCGGAGTGGACCCTGGGCTCTCGCCCTTCGAGGCACTGCTGAAGGCACTCACCGAGGTCGGGGCGGTGTTGGCCGACCGGGTGGTCCTGCACGCCGCAGAGCGCCGCGCGGTGATCGCCGGCAGCAGCGAGCTGCAGGAACGGGGCCGCACAAAGTTCGCAGCCGTTGCCGACGCACTGGCAGCAGCGCTACGACAGCGCGGCATGGAAGCCTCGGGAGCCAGGCTGCTCGCGGACGTCGGTGTTGCGATCTTTCGGACCGGGTTCGACCGATGGGTAGATAGTCCGGAAGATGCGGATCTGGCAGCTCGGATTGGCGAGGCCGCTGGCGAACTCGCCGGTGCCGTCAGCCCGCTGCTCACTCCGACGTTCCCACGGAACGTCCACTCCGTTGAAGGCATTCGCAATCACGCTGCCGAGGCAAACAATGGCTAAGACGGAGTCCGATGCGTACGTTCGGTTTCTCGAGGCTACCTCCACCCAGTCGGGCCAGCGTCATCCCGCGTCCGAGTTGCTTGACCTGCGTCCCGGACAGCGCTGGCTCGACGTGGGCTGCGGTATCGGAGAAGACGCACGCGGCACCGCGAACGCATTCGATGTGCACGTCGTTGGCATAGACCAGAACCCGCGATGATCGAGGTTGCGCGGTCACGTTCGGCGGGTTTTCTCAGGTGACGTTTCAGACAGCCGAAGCTTCGGAGCTTCCATTTTCCAACGAAGCGTTCGATGCGGGATGGGTGAAGCGCGACGCTGATGCTGAGTAGGGTGCTGAGTAGCCATGGACCGAAAAACCGGTCTAAGCCTGGAGGATGGGTGCTTCGGCCGGCTCGGAAGGATCGCGCAGCGAACGCAACTCGCCGCGGTGCGTGGCTCGCACAGGTCGAATATAACTAGCGTCCAAGCGCAGCTGCCGGTCCATTTCCTTCTTGGAAACGCTTAAAAGGGGTAGAGGGTGGCGATGGCTGTTGCAGCCGCCCGCACCGCCTGACGGATTTCATTCGGC
>JAFAWJ010000814.1 GCA_019242065.1 Chloroflexota bacterium | reverse complement strand
TGGTTTGACTGGTCGCGGAGCCTGGACAATCCCAACGAATACGTCCTCGTCGAAGCGTTTCGCGATGGCGAGGCGGGTGCGGCGCACGTGCAGTCTGCGCACTTCAAAGCGGCGCAGCGCGAGCTGCCAGCGCACCTCATGGCCACGCCCCGCATCGTCAACTTTACGGTGCCTCAGAACGACTGGTCCGAGCTGGGCGAAATGGTGGTCAAGACCGACGCCTGATCGTGCTGAACGTATGGTCCCGGCGCGCGCCGCGGGGCGTGCGCTAGCCGGGTTGGTGCGCGCGGAAGCGATCGACGACCTGCGCCAGTCGATCGACCCCCGCGTTCGAATGCGGCGCAACTTCGAGCATCAGGTGTCCAACGCCGAACTCCGCATACCGCCCCAGCGTTTCAGCCAGCTCTTCGACTGTGCCCGTCAGCGAGGGGCGCGGCGCCGGGCCCAGATCCGCGAAGTGCACCGCCGCCAGTGCGGTGATCTCGAGCGTCTCCGGATTACGTCCTTCGGCGGCGCACGCCGCGCGCATGCCGTCCGTGTGGCGAGCCACCGACGCCAACTCGGTATCCCAGGCGGTATTCCACCTGTCGCCGTAGCGGGCCGCCAGACGCAGCATGCGCGGACCTGCTCCGGCGAGCATGATCGGCGGACCTTTGGCACGCGGTCCGCGGGGTACTAGCTCGGAATCACGCGCGCTGTAGAACTTGCCTTCGAAGTCCACCCGTCCCTCGCGCAGCAGCGGGCAGATGATCTTCAAGGCTTCTTCGAAGCGGCCTGCGCGATGGTCGAACGGCGCGCCCGTTGCCTCGAACTCGGGCTCGTGCCAGCCGGCGCCTAGTCCGAGGATGAGACGGCCGCCGCTGACCTCGTCGAGGGTGCTGGCCATCTTGGCGACGATGGCCGGATTGCGGAACGGGACGCACAGCACGATGGTCCCCAGTTGGACCCGCGTCGTCGCCTGCGCAAGCGCGGACAGCGTGGTCCAGCACTCCCAGGCGCCGGCCGTTGGCTGCTGGGGCCAGCGCAGGAAGAAGTGGTCGTAGACCCAGATCGAGTCGAAGCCGGCATCTTCGATGCGGCAGGCCATGTCGCGAATCTCCGCGTAGCTCGCCGCCTGGCCGCCCTGTGTCCTGGCGCCGAGGCGTACGACTGCACCAACTTGCATCATCCAAGAGTAATTTGTTTGATACTCGAGATTACGACAGCCACACCTCGCCGAGGACCAGGCCGGGGCGCATGTCATAGCAGGCGGTGCACATTGGCTTGCGCCACCACGTGCTCGGGGTTGGCCACCAGTTGCTGGACCCAGGACTCTGTCTTCTCGATCCGGAGCCGTGGACAACGTGCGCCGCTCGGAGTCAGGCGCGCTGTTCGTAGAGCGCGCGCTGGCCGTCCACCCAGGATTCGAGCTCGACGAACGGACCGCCGCCGCGGTTGCCAACATCTGCCGCGGGCTGGACGGTCTGCCGCTGGCGATCGAGCTTGCCGCGGCACCTTTGCGCGTGCTCGCCGTCAAGCAGATCGCCGAGCGACTTCACCAGACGTTGAGCCTGCTCGAGGCTGAGCACGACAATGCACGGACGGCGCTGCGCTGGATGATCAACCATGGTGAAGTCGAGCCGGCGCTCGGGTAGCTGGTTGCGCGGCGTACTTCTGACAACAACACGGTTTTGGGACGGAAGGTCGGGTCGAGCACGGCGGCGCGGTCGCGGGCGCTGACGTACGCCTCGACGCTGAGAGCAGGGCGGCGAGTACGTGGCGGCGCGTCCACTGATGCAGGAAGCGCTGAGCATCGCGCGAGAGCTTGGCGATCAACCAACTCTGGCATTCGCATTGTTTCGAGCCGCACAGTTGACCTGGTTTCGTCGCGAATTCGGCGCGGCGGCGGTCCGTCAACTGCAACGCTGGCTCGGACAGCCCCGAGCGGAACTTTGGCCCGCTCGAGTCCGATGCAGCCTGGACGTATGGGGAGCGCTTCACTCCGGAACAGGCGATTCGAGATGCACTGGCGCTCCACGTGGAAGTCTACCTTCGGGGCTAAGAACGTCAGCTCAGGGCAAGCGGCCCAGCACCGTTTGTGCCTGGCTCTGCAGCGCGTCGCTGCTCGGCGCGGGGTTGTTCAGCAGCACGTTACTGAAGGCGACGAACGTCGGTCCTTTGAGCAAGTAGCACGCGCTGCCGTTGATCGTGCCGGCCGGCGTGGGTCGACTGCCCTGGGCGATCGCCGCCTGATCGAACCCATCCAGGGTCAGATCGGTGACGTTCAGGTTGATGCTGACGCCGCCCGGGAGCCCGTTCTGGATCACCGACTGCACCTGAGCCTGCTCCTGGGCCCACTCCGCCTGGGCCGTATCGGCGTCTGGCGCCTGAGCAACCAGCACCATGAACACATTGGTCGTCTGCGCGCCGTACACGCACAGTTTGCCACCGTCCTGGGTGGTGCTCTCGGTGCCGGCCGAGTAGGTGGCGCCCGACAGGGCCGAGGCTTCGTCGCTCGTCACCACCTGACACGGGTCAAGCGCCGTCGGCGCCACCAGCGGATTGGAATCTGGCGGAGGACTTCCCGAATCGTCCTGCGCGACACGCGCTGGTGCGGGCGCTGCGCTGACCGCGGCCGGTAACAGCGCCACCAGGGCGAGTGAGACCGCACTCATCAGCAGCCACCGCCCGCCGTGCTTCGAAGCTCGCGTATTCATACAACCAGCTTACCGGGGCGTCACTTGAAAGCCGGTGGTTGCCAGTGAGACTCGCTCGCGTAGCGCTCGCGGAAGATCGACTCCGGGTACAGGCTGACGCCGCCGCAGATCACTCGCTGGGGGGTGCCTGTGGCGTCGCGCTCGTAGCGGAGGAACTCGCCTGGAGCGTCGAAGCCGCTGCACCTGGTGATGCGCAGGCGGTCCGCGTCGACCACCTCGAACTCCGCGGTCAACTTCGTCGGGTTGTCGTCGGTCGGATCCAGTCCAAAGAGCTTGCCGCCGAAGGCCACCACGTCGAGCACGCCGCCGACGTTGGCAAAACGCCCCGTGTAGCGGGTCAGGTCGGCGCTCGAGCCACCTGGCCAGCGCTGCGCGAAATCGATGAAGCGGACGATCTGCGCGGCCAGCGGTCCGGCGCGGCCGTCCTGACTGCTGGTGTTGCTCAGGACCACCACGACCAGGCGCTCGGCGGGGTCGAAGAGCGTCCGCGTCGACTGCCCTGGAAAGCCGCCGCTGTGTCCGACCGTGTCGCGCTCGCCAATGCGCTCCGCGATGAAGCCGAGCCCGTAGCGTTGGTCTGACTGCTCGACTGTCCAGGCCGCGTGCTGCATCTCACGCTTGGAGGCATCCAGGAGGAGCGTCTCGTCGCCCCACCAGTGCGCCGCGGCGAAGCGGCACAGGTCCTCGGCAGTCGAGTAAAAGCCCGTCGCCGCCGACAGGGCCCGCGTGTCGATGCCGGGCACGCCGCGGCGCGGCACGCCCAGGATCTTGCCCGTGTAGCCCGTCACACACCGCTCGAGCACCGCCGGCACCAGCTCGGGACCGGTGCTCGTCAGGCCGAGACGCTGGACGATGTGCTCCTGGACGTACTGGTTGTACGGCGTGCCGCTTGCCGCTTCGATGACGTGGCCAAGGACGCCATAGCCAATGTTGCTGTACTTGAACGTCGTGTTGGGTGGCAGAACGCTGGCGTCCGGCCCGAGTGCGCGCAGCGCGTCGACATCCGGGAAGGGCTGCTCGACGCGCCAGAAGTCCGCTTCGAGGCCATCGCGGATCAGGCCACCGGCGTGATTCAACAACTGGCGCAGCGTGACATCCGAGTCCAGCCAGTTGACGTAGGCGTCGGCACGGTCGTCGAGACGCACCTTGCCCTGTTCGACCAGTTGCATGATCGCCGTCGCGGTGAACATCTTGGAGTGCGAGGCGACTCGAAAAATATGATCCGGTGCCATCGCCAACCCGGGCTCCAGCCGGGCCCAGCCATAGCCCTGAGAAAGGACGAGCTCGTCGGCGTACCGGATGGCGACTACCAGCCCAGGCAGATCGCGCTGCTCGCGGTGAAATGCTGTCCAGCGATCGACGTAGGTGGCCGCCTCGAGCAGGGCGGCGCGATCCAGACCAGGCATGTGGTCGAGCATTGTCTCACGCGCTCTTGTCGAACCAGAAGCCGCGCGTGAGAATGGGGCGATGGACGAGCGCACGCGTGCGCAACTGCACCTGATCACGTCCGTGATAGATGCGCTGAAGGCCGCGGACATTCGAGCGTGGCTGTTCGGCGGCTGGGGTCTCGACGCTCGGCTTGGCCGGATCACCCGCGAGCACGGCGACGTCGAGTTCTGGGTGGAGCGCAGTGACGCCGAGCGTTCGAAGGCGGCGCTCATTCAGGCTGGTGCCGTCGCCCTGGCCACCCAGCCGCCTGAAGAGGCCTGCGAATTTATCTGGGACGGCGTCGAGTTCAGCACCGCCTACTTCAATCGGCAGCCAGACGGACAGTTCAGTCAGCCCGACGGCCGCTGGTCAGACTGGCGGTTCCCGCCCGGCTCCTTCGGCGACGAGCCAGGACTGTTGGAGGGCACGCCGGTCCTGGCTATGAGCGTCGCGGGCATGCTCGCCATGAAGGAGCAATTTCCTCGGCTGCGCAATGGCCGACCCTGGCGGCCGAAGGACATCGCGGATATCGAGACACTCCGGGGCCTGGCCGCCAGGTCGGATACTCACGCCTGAACAGCCAACGTTACGTCCGGAGCGGCAAAACTGCCGCGTAAGACTATCCGGCGTCGATCACTTCCAACGGCCGTGCCCGGGTCTCCCAGAGCTTCTGCTCCAGCAGCCAGACCCGATACTGCTGGGCAGCCGCAATGGCGGCTCCGGGCGACGCCGACCGCACAATCACCTGCATCCGCTCACCGCCCTCAACGATGAACGAGCTCAGCGCCAACTGGCGCTCCGCATCACTGCAGGGTCAAATGTCGGCCAGTTCCGCCGCTTCGACGTCGCCGTCTCGATCGACGACGACCCGCCACGGAATGCGTTGATCGGGCGCCGCATCCAGCACATGGCCCTCGATGCGGTAGTCCTGGAGCCGGCCGCTGTCGGCCGGCGGCAAGATCTGCCGCGCCGTCTCGAGGCTCGAGAAAATACCCAGCACCGTGTCGCCCACGGCTGAGCGTTCGGTAACCACGAAGACGACGTCGGACACGGCCTGCTAGATCCTAACAGCGTGCGATGCGATCGCCTGGAATTCTCAGACGGCCGCAACCACCTGGTGCACCATCTGCTCCGTCAGTTGATACCAGTTGGACCCCGGCGAGAGCGTCAGTTGGACTCCACGTCGTCGATAGGCCTCCGGCTGGTCGACGCCTGGCGGAAGCGTGTCGTCCACATACGCCCGGATGGTCTCTAACAGGCGGCGCCGCACGCGAATGATCATCGCGTCCGCCGATCCCAGGTGCTCGATGGTCCGATCCAGAATGGCGCCCATCGTTTCCTGGATCGCCCCATCCTGGAGAGGATTGGACTCGTCCATACCCGTGTAATTGACGGTCTTCTGGCGCTGCCGATCGATACCGTAGTCGTTGTCGGCATTTTCGGCAAACAGCCAGCGCGACAATGGCTGCGTCGTTTCCGGCAGGAATCCGGATTTTGGCACGCGACCGGCGCGCCCGCGGCGGTCCTCCGCCGGTAATGCTGACCCGCTCAGACTCCAGCTCGGCTCCCAGATCATGGTGTGCTCGTCGTCGAGCGGGACCCACACCTTGGCGCTGCCCATCGAGGTCGTCCCTGGAATGCTCGTATAGAAGGGCAACAGAAACTGGGTGATGCGCCAGAACTCGTTGTCACCTTCGGCCGGCCGCATCGCGCCATAGGTCACGCCGACGTCCGTATCCAGGACCTGCAGTTTCGGGGTGCCGTGCGAGCGCAGGAGCGCAAAGTTGCGGCGGTCCTCGTCCGTACGCGCGAACGCTGGCGCCAACCCCGTGCCGGTCTGCGGATTGAAGCTACGGTGGAGATAATTGACGTGCGACGAATCGATGTCACCTTCCAGCGCCTGCAGCCAGTTGCACGCCCGCGCGTAGCGCAGCGACTGCCGCTGGTCGGCGGGTACCAGCGCCCAACCCAGCTCCGGCAGAGGTGGCGGCGTCTGGCGCGCGCCAAGGTACGCCCACACGATGCCATTGCGCTCGACGCACGGATACGCCACGGCGGTGATTTTGGACTTGAAGTCTGATTCGGCGGGCTCGTTGGGCATGTCCACGCACGTGCCGTCGGTGCTGAACTTCCAGCCGTGGTACACGCAGCGCAGCCCGCCTTCTTCGTTGCGACCGAAAAACAGGGACGCGCCGCGATGCGGGCAGTTGTGCGCCAGCAAGCCGACGTTCCCGTCGGTGGCGCGGAAAGCAATCAGGTCTTCGCCGAGCAGCCGCACGCGCAGCGGATCGCCATCCGGCGCCGCCAAATCCTCCGACTGCAGGATCGGGATCCAGTACTCGCGCATGAGCCGGCCCATAGGCGTGCCTGGACCAACCCGACAGACGAGTTCGTTGTCTTCGTGACTGAGCATGCTGGCTACCTTTCAGTGTGGACGAAAGGACTCGCGACCAAAATCGCTGGCGTACAGGTCGTCGAGCTGCGCCAGGTCAGCGTCGGTGAGTCGCGCGCCGTTGGCGGCGCCGGCCGCTTCGGCAACCTGGTCCATCGCCGAAAAGCCTACCAGAACAACTCCAACACGAGGGTCACCCAGGGCGAAGCGGGTCGCCGCCTGAGCCAGCGTCTGCCCGTCGCGTACCAGGTAGCGCAACGCGCGAGCGCGCTCGACGTTGGCGGCAAATTCGCGGTTCGGATTCCGCGCCTGCACCGAGGTCGGATGCGGCTGGCTCGCGCCGCTCAGCGTGCCGCTCTCGAGGACCCGCAGCACCACCGCCGAGGTACCGTTGCGCGCGGCGGTGGCCATGATGTTCCCGAAGTCGCGTCCGCGAAAGCCCGCGGGTGCCGCACGGCCGGACGTCGGGTTCAGCAGGCTGTAGCCCACCAGCACGCTGTCCCAGGCGGCACCATTCAGGACGTCACACACCGCTTCATACTCGCCGCCCCAGGCGCAGCAGCCGATGGCCTGGGTCTTGCCCTCGCGCCGCAGCGCCTGCAGCGTCTGGTGGACAGGCCCCAGCACGTCACTGGGTGTCAGCAGCGCTCCCACGCCCAGGTCCGCGCGCGGCGCGCGGGCGTACGCCACACGATTGTGGACCTGAATATTGGTCACCGTCTCCACGCGCAACCGGCGCAGACTGTCCTCGACGGACCGGCGCACCGCGCCCGGAATATCGTCCAACTCAGGCAGCTCCAGTGCGATTTTCGTCGCGATCTGGGGCCGGATACCGGCGGATTGCAGCGCGCGGCCCAGATTTTCCTCGGAGACGTAGTCGCCGTAAATCGGCGCCGTATCGAAGTACGTGATGCCGAGGTCGTAGGCGGCCTTGACCCCCGCGGCTTGCTCCTCGGGGGTGCCGTAGATCATCAATCCGGCGGTCGGGCCACATCCGAAGCCGATCGCCGAGACCTGGACCCCACTGCGACCCAATGTGCGCTGCTCCACGTCGACCCAGGATACGACAGGCGCATTACCCTGGACGTGGTCCATGAGGAGTGGCAAGGTGCATGTTCTGAGGGAGTTGTCAATCGTCGCGTGTCTGCTGCTGGTGGCGTGTTCGGCGCCCGTGATGCAGGGGACACCGGAGCAATCGCCGCAACAGCAGCAAACACCACAATCAGCGAAGCCGATCGTGATCGGCAACCTGGCCGACGTGACTGGCTCGTTTGCCTTGAACGGTGCCGAAATGCACATCGCGACGGACCTCGCCCTGGCCCAGATCAACGCGGCAGGTGGCATCAATGGCCGTCCGCTGCAAGTGCAATACGCCGATCCCAAGAGTGACCCGACCGAAGCGACCCAACTGGCGACGCAGTTCGTCCAGCAGGACAACGTCGACGTCCTGGTCGGTGCCGTCAGCAGCGCCGAGTGCGCTGCCGTCGAGGATCTCGCGCCGCGACTGGGCATCGTGTATGTCTCGCAAGCTGGCTGCGCTAGCGACGACTTCACCAGCAAGAGCTGCAACAAGTACACGTTTCGCGTTCTGCCGACGGGTCCGCAGCTCATCACTCCGCTTGCGGCGTATCTCGTGCAGACGTACGGCAAGCGCTGGGCGGTCATGTACCCGGATTACGCGTTCGGTCAGTCGCAGTTACGCGCGTACCAGGCGGGTATCACCGCCGCGGGTGGCAGCGTGCCGGTGACCATCGCCGTGCCGCTGGGTGAGGCCAACGTCACCCCCTACGTAAGCCGCGTCCCAACTGACGGCTCGGTCGACGGCCTGGTGTCGACCTTCAGTGGCGCGGATGAGGCGCACGTCGACAGCATCATTCTGCAGTTCGGTCTCAACGGGCGTCTGCCGATCGTCGGCGGGGGCACGAAGGAGCACTACGGTGGCGTGTATCCGGCGACGCTGGACGGCACCGTCAATGCGTCGGCGGAGCTTTCGGATGCGCCTGCCGACAATGCGTTTGCGCAGCAGTTCGATGCTGCGTTCAAAGACATGGCCGCGAAGGAACCGGATATGGCCGGTAAGGTCGGTGGCACTGACAAAGTGGTCGCGGGCCAGAGCGGCTACCCCGCCTACGCGGCGATCGAGGCGCTTAAAACGGCGATGCTCGCCTCCAACTTTACGGGCCGCGACGATAGCCAGAAGCTGATTTCGGCCATGGAGACGCTGAATACCCAGATGGGTCCGGATTTCCCGTACGGCGGCATCCAGATGTCGGCGAGCGATCACCAGGGCGCCTCGCCGGTGTACATCTACAAAGTCACCGGGCAACAGGAAAACATCCTGTCGACGATTCCCGCCGCGCAGCTACCACCGATTGGATCCTGTCAGGTTTGAGATGTAGTT